>NZ_CAMPPZ010000019.1:0-20960 GCF_946902925.1 Streptococcus sp. Marseille-Q6488
TGCCCTGCACATTGGTTCGTCTTGTTCAGTTTTCAAAGGTCTTTGTCACTCGCTTCCCTCAAGCGACAACTATATTAGTATATCACAGTCGCTTTCGCTTGTCAACACTTTTTTGAAACTTTTTTAATCTTTTTTTCATCAAGTGTTCCTACCGCAACATACCATAGTCCGTACGGGATTCGAACCCGTGTTACCGCCGTGAAAAGGCGGTGTCTTAACCCCTTGACCAACGGACCAGAGTTGTTATTTTCAACTCTTACTATTATACAGGCTTTTCTAACTTTGTCAACACCTTTTTTAAACTTTTTTTATTAATTTTACAACTGCTTCAGTTCGAGCGGTGTGTGGGAACATATCGACCGACTGGATATAATGGATATCGTAGACTTCTACTAATCTTACCAAATCCCTTGCCAAAGTTGAAACATTACATGAAATATAAACCATTTTTTCTGGCACATAGGTAAGAATAGTGTCTAACAACTTATCATCCAGACCTGTACGCGGTGGATCCACAATCAGTGCATCTGCTCGGTATCCTTCCTTGTACCAACGAGGAATAATCTCTTCTGCTGTTCCAGCTTCATAATGAGTATTGTCAAATCCCATTCTTTTAGCATTTCGCTTGGCATCTTCAATGGCTTCTGGAATAATATCCATACCTCTGAGTGTTTTAACTTTCTTTGCAAAGGCAAATCCAATCGTTCCAACTCCACAATAAGCGTCAATCAAATGATCTTCTTTATCAACATCCAGCGCTTTTACTGCTTCGCTATAGAGGGCTTCTGTTTGTTCAGGATTTAGTTGATAGAAGGCGCGAGGAGATAGTGAAAATTCATAATCGAGTACACCTTCTTGAATACTCTCTTCTCCCCAGATAATCTCTGTCTTTTCACCATAAATCTCACTGGTTTTAGCTGTATTTGTATTCACAGCTACTGTCACAACCTCTGGAAAATCTTTAATTAAATCTTTTACCAGCAGGGTTAAATTAAGCTGGCGGTTTGTAACAATAATAATCTGAACCTGTCCAGTCTTTCTTGCTCGTCGAACCATTATAGTTCTAACACCTAGAACTTTTCTCTCATCCGTGATTGGAATCTGGTGATAAGTAAGTAATTCTGCTAGACGATTAGCAATCACTTGAGTTTCCTTGTCTTGTACCAGGCAGTCTTTCAACTCTACTAAGTAATGAGAGTTTTGTGCATATAAGCCAGCCTTGACCTGATTTTTAAATTTTCGAGTCTGAAATTGTAACTTAGCACGATAGTACTTGGGTTCCTGCATTCCAATAGTTGGACGGATTTCATAGTTTTCATATCCTGCAGGAGCAAATTTTTTCAGCGCTTGATGAAGCAAGTCCGTCTTGAACTCCAGCTGCTTATCATAATGCAGGTGCATGATCTGGCAGCCTCCGCATTCATTATAAATAGTACAAGCTGGCACAACTCGAAATTTAGACTTCTTGTTAACCTTTAGTAATTTTGCTTCAACAAAGTTGCGTTTAATAGAAGTAATCTGACAATAGATATCTTCTCCTTTGAGAGCACCGGGTACAAAGACTAAAGTTTTTTGATAAAAGCCAATTCCCTCACCATTAATTCCCATGCGCTTGATTTTTAATGGTATTTTTTGTTTCACTTTCAGATTCATACCCCTATCTTATCACATTTTGAGTTATAATAGAACTATGAAAATCACAAAACTTGAAAAGAAAAAAAGACTCTATCTGATGGAGCTTGATAATGGAGACAAATGCTACATTACTGAAGATACTATTGTTCGTTTTATGTTATCAAGAGATAAGGTGGTAAGCGAAGAAGAATTGAAAGAGATTCAAGACTTTGCCAAATTTTCTTACGGTAAAAATCTAGCCCTCTACCACCTATCCTTTAAAGCACGCACTGAAAAAGAGGTCAGAGAATATCTAAAAAAATACGATATTGATGAAAACATAGTTTCTCAAGCCATTGCTAATCTTAAAGAAGATAAGTGGATCAATGATAGCCAATACGCTTATGCTAGCATCAATGCCAATCAACTTTCAGGAGACAAGGGGCCTTATGTATTGACTCAGAAATTAGCACAAAAAGGAATTTCAAAATCTACTATAGAAGAGAACTTGAAAGAATTTGATTTTTCGGAAGTTGCTCAACGTGTAGCTAATAAACTATTGAAAAAATATGAGGGAAAACTTCCAGCTCGTGCCCTGCAAGATAAGATTATACAGAACTTGACCAACAAGGGCTTCTCTTACTCTGATGCTAAAGTTGCTTTTGACGAGTTGGATAGTCAAGTTGACCAAGAAACGACTCAGGAACTCATCTTCAAGGAACTTGATAAGCAATATGCTAAGTATGCTCGAAAGTATGAAGGATACAAACTGAAGCAGCGTTTAACTCAAGTTTTAGCACGAAAGGGCTACGATTTTTCGGATATAGCAAGCGCTCTTAGAGAATATCTTTAATATTTCCAAGTGAAATTCACAGATTTTAGATAATTTTATGGTACAATAGTAAATGATAAACTTATAAATTGTAGAAAGTTGGTTAGTTATGAAGCTTCCAAAAGAAGGCGACTTTATTACAATTCAAAGTTATAAGCATGATGGGAGTCTCCACCGAACTTGGCGGGACACCATGGTACTAAAAACAACAGAAAACGCCATTATTGGTGTCAACGATCATACACTGGTTACCGAAAGTGATGGTCGTCGTTGGGTCACTCGAGAACCGGCTATTGTTTACTTTCACAAGAAATATTGGTTTAATATCATTGCCATGATTCGTGATAATGGAACTTCCTACTATTGCAATATGGCTAGCCCCTACTATCTGGATGAAGAAGCACTGAAATATATTGATTACGATTTGGATGTTAAAATTTTTACAGATGGAGAAAAACGTCTCTTGGATGTTGAGGAGTATGAGCGTCACAAACGCAAAATGAATTATTCTGATGACTTGGACTATATTTTAAAAGAACATGTCAAAATTCTTGTTGATTGGATTAACAATGGACGTGGTCCTTTCTCAGAAGCCTATGTAAACATTTGGTACAAGCGCTATGTAGAACTAAAGAATCGGTAAAGTTGTCAAACTAGGGTGAAAGCCCTGGTTTTTTTATTTGAAAAACCCAGCTTTTCAACTGGGTTGGTCTCTATATATCTAATTTAGTAACTGTAAATTTGATATGGGAATAATCTTTTTCAACATCCTTATCCAGCAAGAAAGCTGTAGCGTCCTTCTTAACCTGAACCAAGTCAATATTCTGAGCTTGAGCCGCATAGA
The DNA here is from genome assembly GCF_946902925.1 of Streptococcus sp. Marseille-Q6488. NCBI lineage: Bacteria > Bacillati > Bacillota > Bacilli > Lactobacillales > Streptococcaceae > Streptococcus > Streptococcus sp. Marseille-Q6488. The sequence goes on from NZ_CAMPPZ010000019.1 coordinate 3,291, forward strand.
CACATCCACAATAACATTGACGGTAGATGTCATACTCTTCACACATCTCTACTGAACGTTTGTAGCCTTGATTTTTCTTGAAATCACTTGGAAGATAGTGTGTTGTGTAAATTTTTTGCACATCAATTCCGATGCTGTTGATGGTTTGAGAATTCTTATGAGGACTGATGGTCAAGGCTGAGCCAAAGTAGTCAAAGCCCAAACCCATAGCCACTTGCGCTGTCTTATCCAGTCGGTAGTCAAAGCAAACCTTGCAACGGTCGCCACCTTCAGGCTCTTCTTCCAGTCCTCTGACTAACTTACGGTATTCATTTGGTTCGTAGGGAGCTTCTAGGTACTGAACCGTATTTCCTGTTCGCTCATTGAAATCACTGACGAATTTCTTGGTGACATAGGCACGCTTATGGTATTCTGCCTTGGGATGGATATTGGAATTAGCAAAATAGATGGTCACATCTGCATACTTGGTCAAATATTCTAGTGTATAGGTACTACAAGGGGCACAGCAAACATGCATGAGAATAGTTGGCCGCTGCTCATTTTTCTCCCATACTTGTACCATCTTCTGCATGACACGGTCATAATTAATCTTCTGATTGGGGTTCATCTTGCTCAGAATTTCTTCTACATCGATCATGTTCTTCTCCTTTTTCTAGTCTTATTTTATCATATAAGTTAGGAGAGCTCAAATCAATTTAGAAATGAACATCATAAAAAGGAGGAATAGGCATTCCCTCCTTTTGTGTTTTCTATAGAAAGCTTACATCATGCCGCCCATCATGCTTGGATCCATTGCTGGAGCCGGAGCTGCTGGTTCTGGTTTATTAGCTACGACTGCTTCTGTTGTTAAAATCAAGCTGGCTACAGATGCTGCATTTTGTAGGGCTGAACGGCTCACTTTAACTGGGTCGATGATTCCCTCTTCAATCATGTTGACCCATTCGCCAGTTGCTGCGTTGAAGCCTGTACCAACTTCAGCATTCTTCAAGCGATCGATAACGATTGAGCCTTCAAATCCTGCATTGTGGGCGATTTGACGAACAGGTTCTTCCAAAGCACGGAGAACAATATTGCGGCCTGTTGCTTCGTCTCCTGTTAATTCCAAATTCGTCACGGCTGGAATCACATTTACAAGGGCTGTTCCACCACCTGCAACGATACCTTCTTCAACAGCTGCACGAGTAGCGTTGAGGGCATCTTCAATGCGGAGTTTCATTTCTTTCAACTCAGTTTCAGTTGCGGCTCCGACCTTTATAACTGCTACACCACCTGACAATTTGGCCAAGCGTTCTTGCAATTTTTCACGGTCAAATTCAGAAGTTGTGGTTTCAATTTGAGACTTGATAACTGCAACACGGTGGGAAATAGCTTCAGGATTTCCAGCACCTTCTACGATAACAGTGCTATCTTTGTCCACAGTTACTCTCGCTGCTTGACCAAGTGCTTCAATTGTAGCATCTTTCAACTCAAGACCAAGGTCTTCAGTGATAACTGTTCCGCCTGTTAAGATGGCAATATCTTCAAGCATGGCTTTGCGACGGTCACCAAAACCAGGAGCCTTAACTGCTACTACGTTGAAGGTTCCACGAATCTTGTTCAAAACAAGAGTTGGAAGAGCTTCACCATCTACATCATCCGCAATAATCAAGAGCGGACGATTGCTTTGGAGAATACTTTCTAGGAGTGGCAAGATTTCTTGGATATTGGAAATCTTCTTATCAGTAATCAAAATATATGGATTTTCAAGGTCAGCCACCATTTTCTCGCTATCTGTCACCATGTACTGTGAAAGATAACCACGGTCAAACTGCATACCTTCTACAACTTCAAGCTCTGTTTCCATACCACGTGACTCTTCAATGGTGATGACTCCGTCTTTGCCAACTTTTTCCATGGCTTCAGAAATGTACTCACCGACTTTTTCAGAACGAGAAGATACAGCAGCAACCTGAGCGATGGCTTCTTTATTAGCGACAGGGATGGCATTATTTTTCAAGGCTTCTACTGCTGCAGCAACTGCTGTTTCAATCCCGCGACGAATGCCGATTGGATTGGCACCTGCAGTGACGTTTTTGATTCCTTCACGGACGATAGCTTGGGTCAAAACAGTTGCAGTTGTAGTCCCATCACCCGCAATATCATTGGTTTTTGAAGCTACTTCTGATACCAATTTGGCACCCATATTTTCAAAATGGTCTTCTAATTCAATTTCTTTGGCAATAGTCACACCGTCATTGGTAATCAATGGTGAACCGAATGATTTTTCAAGAACGACATTACGACCTTTTGGTCCCAAGGTTACTTTAACAGTGTCTGCAAGGATATCGACACCACGAACCATAGCTGAACGAGCATCAGATGAAAATTTAATTTCTTTTGACATACTTACTTTCTCCTTCTATTCTTCAATGATAGCCAAGATGTTAGCTTCGCCTACGATGATGTACTTTTCATCGCCATCTTTGACATCAAGACCTGCGTGGGCTTCAACTAAGACACGATCTCCAGGCTTAACACTTGGAGCTACCAAGTCACCGTTCAAGGTACGAACACCTTGTCCAATAGCCACAACTTGGGCTGTTTTTGTTTTTTCTTGAGCTGAACCCGCAAGGACAAAACCTCCAACAGTTTGTTCTTTTTCTTCTACTTTTAAGACCACACGGTCTCCTAATGGTTTCAACATCTGTTTTCCTCCATGATGAACTACATATTATTAGCACTCTTTATATCTGAGTGCTAATTTATAGTTCTATTGTATCACTTGGTCAGAAATAGTCAAGAAAAAAGTCTGACTTTCTCAAGATAAAAAGCCTGAAAGCAACTCAGACTTTTCAATGTTTAAAATGGCAATTCTTCCTCTTCCAAAACCAAATCTGCCAAATCCTGTCCTGCATTATTTTCACGCATAGCACGTTGGGCACGACTTTCCAAGAGTTGGAATCCAGTAACAAGTACTTCGGTCACATAATTCATTTGACCATTTTTCTCAAAACGACGGGTACGCAATTCCCCATCAACGGAAATGAGACTACCTTTGGTTGCGTAGCTTGCCAAAGTTTCTGCTAGTCTGCCCCATAGGACCATATTGACAAAATCAGCTTCACGTTCACCATTTTGGTCTTTGTAACGACGATTTACAGCGATAGTTGCTCGCGCTACTGACTTGTCATTGCTGGTTTTGTGCAATTCTGGTGTAGACGTCAAGCGTCCGATCAAGATAACTTTATTATACATATTTTTTCCTCCTACTTATCTATTCGTAGGAAATCAAAAAAAGTTACAGAAATTTGTAACTTTTCGAGGAAATTTTTTAGTTTTTATGAACCATGAAACCTGTCGCTTGTTGATTTGCCATAATGGTCATATCTGTAATCTGCACACGACGAGGTTGACTGGTCACATAGATAACTGTATCAGCGATATCTTGTGCCTGCAAGGCTTCGATTCCTTGGTAAACGGACGCAGCTCGTTCTTTATCACCGTGAAAACGTACCGTCGAAAAATCTGTTTCGACAATTCCAGGCTGAATGGTCGTCACCTTGATATCCGTTGCGATGGTATCAATTCGCAATCCATCTGAAAAGGTCTTAACCGCTGCCTTGGTAGCTGAATAAACTGCTGCACCTGCATAGGCATAAATTCCTGCGGTTGACCCCATGTTGATGATATGTCCTTGATTGGCTTTTACCATTGCTGGCAAGAAAGAGCGAGTGACTGCCATCAAACCTTTGACATTGGTATCCAGCATGGTCAACATATCCAACTCTTCATAGTCCTGATAGGGTGCTAAACCTAGAGCAAGTCCGGCATTGTTGACCAGAATATCAATCTGACCTATCGTTTCCAAAATATCGGAGCAGACAGTCTTGACCATGGTCATATCCGTCACATCTAATGAAAAGGTCCAAACTGTTTGACTAGGAAAAGTTTTTGCAAACTCTGACTTGAGGGCTTCTAGTCTGTCTATCCGTCGTCCAGTTAGAACGACATTCTCACCCTGCTCCAGATAAGCACGCGCAATCGCTTCACCGATTCCTGATGTCGCTCCTGTAATCACTACATTTTTTGCCATCTTATTTCCTTCTATCTAGTGGTCCAGATACTGATAACTTCCTAAGCAGTCCAATGCTTAGCCGGGTCGAATGGTGTTCCGACAACTTGGTCTTCTGATAATTCAATAATACCACGTTTTTGCGGAGCATTTGGCAAAGCAAGTTCACGAGGGCTGCACATCATTCCAAAACTCTTTTCGCCACGAAGTTCACCTGGGAAAATGAGGTTGCCTTTTGGCATCATAGCTCCAGGAAGAGCTACAATAGTTTTCAATCCAAGACGCGCATTTGGAGCTCCGGCAACAATTTGCACAGTCTTATCACTTGCGACTGCAACTTGGCAGATATTGAGGTGGTCACTATCTGGATGGGCTACCATCTCAACAATTTCACCGACAACAAACTTAGGTTCCTTGTCATTAACAATTTCCTCTGCGAAACCTTCCGTTTGTAATTCTTGGTTCAAACGAGCGACTTGCTCATCTGATAAAAAGACTTGACCACGCTCTGCAATTTCAAATAAACTTGAAACTTCAAAAATATTCCAAGCCACTGTTTCCCCATTATCTTTGAGGAAAACACGAGCTACCTTACCTTTGCGTTCCACATCTAGTTTGGCATCTCCGCTGTTTTTCATGATGACCATAAGGACATCACCGACATGTTCTTTGTTATATGTAAAAATCATTGTTTCCTTTTTCTCCTACTTCAGTCCTGCTAAAAAGTCGTTAATTTGTTGCTTGCTTTTACGGTCGCGATTAACAAAACGACCGATTTCCTTGTCCTTTTCTAGAACAACAAGGCTAGGAATTCCGTAAACATCCCAGAGTTTGGCCAAATCCATATACTGGTCTCGGTCCACACGAATAAAGGTGAACTCTGGATTGGTCTCCTCAATTTCTGGCAAGGCAGGATAGATATAACGACAATCGCCACACCAGTCTGCTACAAAAAGAAAGACCTTCTTGCCATCTTTTTCCACTAAAGATGCTAATTCTTTTAAACTTTCTGGTTGTATCATAAAACTTCCTCCTCATAGACTAAGTCTTCATTTTCATAGACAAAGGTATAATGACGGCCATCCTCAAAAATGACACCGCCAACCAAGCTCTCCAGACTACTTTCATAGACTTGAACATAGAGGGTCGCAATTTCCCCCATGTCTGAAAAATGGTCTCGCACAATCGCTGTCAACTCTTCCTGAGTCTTCATGAGCTTATGGTCATCTGCAACTTTTTTCGTAGCAAGGGCAAGGCTCCCAATACCAAGCAGAGCCAGACCTGCCATCCACATTTTTTTAGCTTTCATACCATTCATTTTAACACAAAAAAGGCTTTAGGACAAATGAGGAAGCAGCAGAAAAACAAGTAAAAAGCCTCTTCCTTTAAGGAAAAGGACTTCTTATACTCAATGAAAATCAAAGAGCAAACTAGGAAGCTAGCCGCAGGTTGCTCAAAGCACTGCTTTGAGGTTGTAGATAGAACTGACGAAGTCAGCTCAAAACACTGTTTTGAGGTTGTGGATGAAGCTGACATGGTTTGAAGAGATTTTCGAAGAGTATTATTCTTATTGCCAAGCACCTGAGTTGCCAACGTAGTAGCCATCAAGCGTGTAGGTATTGCGAAGCATCTTACCTGATGAAGCTAGATAATACCACTTGCCATTATCTTTGACCCAATCATTCGCTAGCACGGAACCAGAAGAACTTACATAATACCATTCTCCCTTGTCATAAACCCAAGTGCTTGCTTTCATAGCTCCTGAGCAATTAAAGGTTCAAAAAACTGTCCAATATCATTCATTTTTTTAAAACATTTGACACTACATCATCCACGCTGTAGGACATAGATACATCAAACGTAAGAGCCAAAATATCGAAAAATATACAACTTTGAAAGGCAACATTTCATTTTTTAAAGTCTAACAACCATAGAACTGAAATCAGAGCAAGGCATCAATTTCCTACTCTTAGTACGTCTATTTTGATGGTTGAAGTGAAGATTTTTTATTTAACGTAGACAATACCCAACTTCCCAAAAGCCACATCCCCACGGATAATCAAGGTTTTGCTGGTTGGGGCTAGAGGGGCATCTGCCTTGGCTACACCACAGAAAGTTTCCACCTTCAAATCAACTCTCCAATGTTGGGGAACATAGATAACTGCATTGCCAAAACCAACTTCGATATCCAGAGTAGCAAAATCACCTAACATCTCTGCATTATCATAATATATCTTGGCATTCCCAAAACCAACTTCAACTTGGTCTTCTACCAATTCTTGGTCTTGCTTGTAGAAAGTCCCTGTCCCAAAAGCGACTTCCTTATCTGTAAGAATGGTCTTTTCACCGTCATACCACCATTTTTTTCCATTCCAAGTTCTGTTAGAATGAGTCAGCATGTTTACTCCGAGAACAATTAGAACTCCTGCCCAGATTAGTGTCTGATTTGGAATCGGTAAAATATCATAAAAATGATTAGCAATCATGAGGGCCACTAGGGCTGTAAAAGAGGCTGATGTCAGATGACGACGAAGCAAAGCCTCAACTGATTGGTAGGCAAAAAAAACAATACCAATCAAGGGCCAAATTTGCCCTCCCAGAGAAGGGATTCCAAAATTTCCTTGTAACAATATTATAGCTGCAAAAATAAGCAACACAATACCAAATGCTTTCTTTTTCATGTTCTTACCTCATGTTTCTTAGATTTTCTTTTAGGAGGGATTGGTAATGCCGTGAGACATGAACCTCCTTGTGGGTTTGATAAAAGGAAATGGTGCCCGTTCCTGAAAAGGACTTGTCCACCGAATAGACTTGCCGAATATTAGCGATCGTTGACTTGGATACCCGACTAAAATAGCGAGGAAGGATAGCCTCTAACTCATAGAGTTTAAGTCGAACCTCGTAGGCATCTTTCTGGGTATGGGCGTAAATCTTGTTCCCCTCTGTTTCAAAGAAAAGAATTTCCGACAAGTCCAGATAATATTCACCCGTCCCCTTGTAAAAAATCAACCGAGGAGACTTGGACTCTTGCAAGAGCCGCTGTAAATCCGCAATCTCATCTGTCAAAGCCGCTGCCTTGATGACAATTTCAGTTTCCTCTAAATTGCTGTCAATTTCGATTCGTAACTTCATTCCATCTCCTTTCTGACTCTACTATATCAAAGCCAAAATAAGAAAACAAGAGCAAAAAAGCAAGTGGTTACTTTAGGCACGTAAGTGGTTCTAGGACCGCCTTAACATACAAGTCAAAATAGAAAGAAAAGCACACCCCACACAAGAGCACAAATATAGCCAACCACTACATCCTTGGGATAATGCACGCCACCTAAGACTCTCACTAGACCTAGGAAGGCTGATAATGTCAAACAAATCATCCCCATAGTTAGACTAGCATGCAAGCAAGCCATGGAGATAATGGTTGCTGAAAAGACATGACGACTGGGCATAGACTGACCAGGACTATCTCTGTCAAGCAAGGGTTTAATATCCCATTCCTCATAAGGTCTAGGGGCATTGATTTTCTTGCGAAGAAAGGACAAAACCACAAAACCTGACGCAGGAACAAACAAGTAGATCCATATCTTTTTCCCAAGTCCTTCTTGGAGATAGGTAGTTGCTAACAAGGTTAGATAAATCATAGGCATAACTACCGTCATGAACCGATTGAAAGCTCTTAACAATCTCAGAAGAAAGGGCTTATTTTCAATCTTACCAGCAATGTGGTCATACCATTCTTGATAATTCTTCATATATTTTCTCATCACTTACTCAAATTTTGCTTATAGGGAAGCACTTGTCTTCTAGTATAGTGCAGAAAAAGAAGGCCGTCAAGCCTTCTTTGGGTTTATTCTTCTACTTCGTCTTCTGTAAATTGACTGTTGTAGAGGTCAGCGTAGAAACCAGCTTGTGCCATTAGCTCATCATGATTTCCTTGCTCGATGATATTGCCATCTTTCATGACTAGAATAAGATCAGCATTTCGGATAGTAGACAAGCGGTGGGCGATGACAAAGGAAGTTCTGCCTTCCATCAAACGGTCCATGGCTTTCTGAATCAATTCCTCTGTACGGGTATCAACAGAAGAAGTTGCTTCATCTAGGATTAGGAGTGGCGCATCTTTCAGCAAAGCACGAGCAATGGTCAAGAGTTGTTTTTGCCCGACAGACAAGGTTACCGTGTCGTCCAAGACTGTATCGTAACCATCTGGTAGAGTCATGATAAAGTGGTGAATCCCTACAGCCTTGCTGGCTTCGATCACGCGCTCATCACTAATACCCTTTTGGTTATAGATAAGATTGTCTCGGATAGTCCCTTCAAAGAGCCAAGTGTCCTGCAAGACCATTGAAAAGGCATCATGTACTTCCGAACGCTTCATCTCCTTGGTATCCACACCATCAATGCGGATACTTCCCTTATCAATCTCATAAAACTTCATCAAAAGATTGACAATGGTTGTCTTCCCAGCTCCGGTCGGTCCGACAATGGCAACCTTTTGACCTGCATGAGCAGTCGCAGAAAAGTCATGGATAATGGTTCGCTCTGGTGTATAACCAAAGGAGACTCGATCAAAGACTACTTGACCTTTCATATCGCTCAATTGTCTTGCTTTATGGGATTCATCTTCCATCTCCTCTTCAGCTAGGAATTCGAAGACACGTCCCATGGCTGCACTAGCCTGCTGAAGACTAGTAATCCCTTGGGCAATTTGTGAAAGAGGCTGAGAAAAGATACGAACGTAGGCCATAAAGGCAACGATAATCCCGATACTGATGTGCCCATTCAGAGCCAAGGCTGCACCAACGATAATCACCAAGGCATAGCTAAAGTTCCCAATAAACATCATAATCGGCATCATAATCCCTGAAATAAATTGAGATTTCCAGATACTGTCATACAGACGATGGTTTAATTTCGCAAACTCTTCTTTCGTATTCTCGATAGCATTGTAACTGGTCACCACATTATGGCCAGAGTACATTTCCTCCACATAGCCATTGACAGCTGCCAAATCTTGTTGCTGACTCTTAAAAAATCCCTGGGATTTGCCCATAAAGACGGATACAAATGCAAATCCAATAAGGGTTGAAACAACCGTTACCAAGGCTAAAATCCAGTTCATCCCAAACATGGTTACCAAGACTGCCACGACCAGTAAAGTGGATGAAAGAACTGTTCCCAGACTTTGATTAAGGGACTGGGCTGCAGTGTCAACGTCATTGGTTACACGAGACAAGGTATCTCCTTGAGAATGTCCATCAAAATACCCCAATGGTAGGCGATTGATTTTCTCTGCAATCGCTCTTCTCAAACGCTCTGAAAAACGTTGAATAGCTGTTGTAAACAGAAAGGCCTGCAAATAATTTGATAGAAGTCCGATCACATAAATCACGGCCAAAAAACCACCAATAGCTGCAACCGCCGCGACATCCACACTAGTTCCCAGACCATTTGCAATGATATTGGTCATTTCCTTAATGCGGGTTGGCCCATATACAGTAATGATATTGGATACGATTGTTGCTAGAAAGGCAATCAAAAGGGCAAACTGGAGGCCTGCAAGATAGGGTTTACTCTGTTTCCAAAGAGACATTTTCTTATTTTCCATGTTCCAATTCCTCCTTCGATAGTTGTGAATAGGCAATTTCTTGGTAAACTTCGTTATTAGCTAGAAGTTCCTTGTGGGTGCCTTGTCCCACGACTTTTCCTTGATCCAAGACCAAAATCAAATCAGCATCCATAATCGTTGAAATACGCTGTGCGACGATAAGCTTGGTCATAGACTTGGTTTTCTCTGCTAGCTCTTGGCGTAGGACACTGTCTGTCTTGTAGTCCAAGGCTGAGAAGGAGTCATCAAAGATGAGGATTTCTGGCTTCCGAGCTAAGGCACGCGCAATGGCCAGACGCTGTCTTTGACCACCTGAGAAGTTGGTTCCTCCTTGGGCCACTTCTGACTCTAAGCCCGCTTCCTTGTCTTCGATAAAGTTCTTAGACTGGGCCAATTCCAAGGCTTGCCACATAGCTTTCTCACTAAGTGGTGTTTCTTGACTCTGTCCAAAGTCTAGATTAGCCTTGACATCACCTGAAAAGAGAACAGCTTTTTGTGGAATATAACCAACCTTGTTGCGCAAATCTTCTAAGGCATAGTCTTGAACATTGACACCGTCTACAAGAATCTCTCCTGCTGATACGTCGTAGAAACGTGGAATCAGATTGACCAGAGTTGATTTACCAGAACCTGTTGACCCAATAAAGGCCACTGTTTGACCAGCTTCTGCTCTAAAGCTAACATTCTCAATAACCGCCTCCGAATTTGCCGCATAGCGGAAGGTCACATCCTTAAACTCGACCTGACCTTTGAGGTTTTCATCAGCCATCCGCACTTGAGCAGGGTTTTGAATAGAAGAATGCAGATCTAAAACCTGGTTGATCCGCTTAGCAGAGACCATGGTGCGAGGAAGAACGATGAAGAGTGCTCCCATGAGAAGGAAGCCCATGACAACCTGCATGGCATAAGACATGAAAACAATCATGTCACTAAAGAGAGGCAGACGCGCTATCGGAGCAGCGTCGTTAATCACATAGGCCCCAATCCAGTAAATCGCCACACTCAAACCACTTGAAATCCCCATCATGATAGGGTTCAAAATAGCCATAAGACGGTTGACAAACAAATTCAAGCGTGTCAATTCATCATTTGCTGCTGCAAATTTTTCATTTTGGTATTCTTCAGCATTGTAGGCGCGAACGACACGAATACCTGTTAAACTCTCACGAGTGATACTGTTCAATTTATCTGTCAGCCCCTGAATCAAGGACTGTTTTGGAAAGGCTAGCGTCATCAAAACTGTCGTCATCAAAACGTTGACAATCACTGCCACAAGTACGGCCCAGAGCCAGTATTCTGAATGACCTAAAATCTTCCCAATAGCCCAGATAGCCATAATTGGACCACGCGTAACTACTTGCAAGCCCATGGTAATCAACATTTGAACTTGAGTAATATCATTGGTGGTACGAGTTAAAAGACTGGGAATAGAGAATTTCTTAATCTCTGTCTGCGAGTAATCCAAAACTCGGTTAAAAATATCACTTCTCAGCCTACTAGTATAAGAAGCCGCCACTCGGGATGCAAAAAATCCAACTGCAACTACGGACAAGAAGGCAAGAAAGGACATTCCCACCATCATGCTTGCCGGCTGCCACAACTCATCTAAATTAGTTCCTTGACTACCTAGCAAATCCGTAATTTTCGAGATATAAGTCGGCACTTCCAACTCCAGATAGACCGAAAGGCAGGTAAAGAGAATGGCTAGTAAAATCATCCCCCATTCTTTCCTACTAATTCGTTTGGCTAATTTCTTCATTCTCTCCTCCTATTCCCTCGATATTTGCCTGTAGTTGACCGAGAACTTTCTCAAAAATCAGTAATTCATCTTCATCAATGTCTTCCATCAACTGCTTGTCTATTCGTTCAAAAAAAGCCTTAACCTGTTGCATCTGAGAACGTGCTTTGTCCGTCAAACGAACAAATTTTGCCCGCTTATCAACAGGACTCGCCTCCAATTCCACCAAACCATTTTGCACCATACGCTTGACCAAATTACTAGCAACAGACTTGGTAATATTGAGTTCCTGCTCGATATCTTTAATCAAGACCAAGTCTTGGTTTTTCTCACGATTATCCAAAAAACGCACAACCTGACCTTGAGGCCCACCCATAAATTCAATACCACAACGCTTGGCTTCCTTTTGCACCATGAGATGAATCTGATGACCAAAACGCTTAAAAACTAACATCGGCTTATCCATATTTACTCCTTTCTAACTATCACATTTAGTTCTCCTAGGAACTAAATAAGTTTCCATGAGAACTATTTTACCACTTTGAAAAGAGATGTCAAGAAAAAGTTTCCTAGAGAACTATTTTTTTGATTTAAAAAATCCCAAGTGATTTTTTCACTTAGGATCATGTTCTCTAGGTTAAATTAGAACCCGTCTACGTTTGTGTAGATTTTTTGTACGTCTTCGTCGTCTTCAAGGACTCCGTAGAGTTTTTCAAATGTTTCTAAATCATCACCTGACAACTCAACTTCTGATTGAGGAATCATCTCAAGTTCTGTTACTTGGAATTCTTGAATACCAGACTCACGCAAAGCAACGATAGCCTTGTGAAGGTCAGTTGGAGCTGTGTAAACAGTGATTGTTCCTTCTTCTGCTTCTACATCGTCCACATCAACGTCTGCTTCTAGCAATTGCTCAAAGACTGCGTCCGCATCTTCACCTGCAAATACGATAACTCCCTTGTTGTCAAAGAGGTAAGAAACTGAACCAGAAGCACCCATGTTTCCTCCGTTTTTACCAAAGGCTGCACGGACATTAGCCGCTGTACGGTTGACATTTGAAGTCAAAGTATCAACAATCAGCATAGAACCATTTGGTCCAAAACCTTCGTAACGTCCTTCTGTAAAGGTTTCATCTGTATTTCCTTTTGCTTTATCAATCGCTTTATCGATAACGTGTTTTGGCACTTGGGCTTGTTTAGCACGGTCGATAACGAATTTCAAGGCTGAGTTTGATTCTGGATCTGGATCGCCTTTTTTAGCTGCTACATAGATTTCTACACCAAATTTTGCATATACTTTAGAGTTAGCTCCATCTTTAGCCGTTTTCTTGGCTACGATATTGGCCCATTTACGTCCCATTAGGAATCTCCTTTTTTCACATTTTAATCTTTCTTATTATAACACAAGTTTTTTCGATTTTCACTAGAGGAAATGGATTTTATTTAGCAAATACAGCTAGGATTGCACTTTGGTTACCAAGATGTCTTACCTTTCTATCTTTATCAACATTCAAAAAACAAACTAGACCATTATCTGCAAATAGAAAGTTTCAGCCAAGTTTGACAAAGTCAGCTCAAGCTACTGTTTTGAGGTTGTAGATATAAGCGATAAAAACCATTATACTGCACCTTTTGTTGACAGTCTACTCCAGACGTATCATAGTTCAAGTAAATACTTTGAAATTCAACAGTTCTTATAGGTGCTATTGTATTCTAAGAAATCAATAGAAGAGTTTCTAAACAAAACCATAATTTATGTGTTCTTGAAACAGAAATTTATGCTCTTTTTGATTTCAAATGATACTGAAGTTAGACTAGTACACTGGCACTTCTAAAACAAGCAAAAGGTAGCTAATTCCCTGTATAGCAAGGAGTTTCACTACCCTTTTTACTTTTTTACACATCCTATTTGATAGACTCATTTTAACATCACGAGCCTAGTCCAAAGGAAAATCGCTAGGCAAGAGATAAACTTTCAGATATTCGCAGAGAGATAATCGCCTCTTTTTGTCGCAAACATTCTTCTCTCCTAATCATTTTCTACCTTATCTTCTACCTGAGGATAAAGAGTTGTTCCCCAAATAGAAATCGTCCGCTTACGCACTAGTGGCAAATCAGTTTTTTCATAAACCGTACGCCACCATTCCCAGGCAAGTCCGGTACACTCCCTAATTTTGATAGAGAGATTGCGAACATTCCCTTTTAAAGGAATACTAGTGGTAAAATGAGCCGTCAAATCCTGCCCATTTCTGTTCCAAGCCTTAGGAGTCAAGACTTCCTTACCTTGATAATCATAGGATAATTCATCCCAAGTAATGTAATATTGGGCAACATAGGCACCACTATGATCCAAGAGTAAATCTCCGTTTCTGTAAGCTGTCACCTTAGTCTCAACATAGTCTGTACTGTTTTGAAAGGTCGCAACTACATTGTCACGTAAAAAAGAAGTTGTATAGGAAATCGGCAAGCCTGGATGATCTGCTGTAAAGCGACTGCCTTCTTGAATCAAGTCCTCTACCATATCCACCTTGCCTGTTACAACTCGGGCACCCGAACTTGGGTCGCCCCCTAAAATAACCGCCTTCACTTCTGTATTGTCCAAAATCTGCTTCCACTCTGTCTGAGGAGCCACCTTGACTCCTTTTATCAAAGCTTCAAAAGCAGCCTCTACTTCATCACTCTTACTCGTGGTTTCCAACTTGAGATAGACTTGGCGCCCATAAGCAACACTCGAAATATAGACCAAAGGACGCTCTGCAGAAATTCCTCTCTGCCTCAAATCCTCTACCGTTACAGTATCTTGAAATACATCTCCTGGATTTTTAACAGCATCTACGCTGACTGTATAATAAATCTGCTTAAAATTGACAATCTGAATCTGCTTTTCGCCCGAATGGACAGAATTAAAATCAATATCAAGAGAATTCCCTGTCTTTTCAAAGTCAGAACCAAACTTGACCTTGAGTTGTTCCATGCTGTGAGCCGTGATTTTTTCATACTGCATTCTAGCTGGGACATTATTGACCTGACCATAATCTTGATGCCACTTGGCCAACAAATCGTTTACTGCTCCGCGAACACTTGAATTGCTGGGATCTTCTACTTGGAGAAAGCTATCACTACTTGCCAAACCAGGCAAATCAATACTATAAGTCATCGGAGCACGATCGACCGCAAGAAGAGTGGGATTATTCTCTAACAAGGTCTCATCCACTACGAGAAGGGCTCCAGGATAGAGGCGACTATCGTTGGTAGCCGTCACGGAAATATCACTTGTGTTTGTCGACAAGCTCCGCTTCTTTCTTTCGATAACAACAAACTCATCGGGTAACTGATTCCCCTCTTTGATGAAACGATTTTCAATACTCTCTCCCTGATGGGTCAAGAGTTTCTTTTTATCATAATCCATAGCTAGTATAAAGTCATTTACTGCTTTATTTGTCATCTTCTACCTCCTAATAAGTTCCTGGATTGAGTTGCATAAACTCAGACTTGTTCAGCGAAATCAGCCGTGGTTGGACTAAGTGATCCAAAACTTCCTCGTACAATTCTTCTGATACATTGCGTCGCCGTCTGGCTAGATAAGAAGTCGGAATGACCGTATTATCCAACATAAATACCTTATCTAAGTCAATCAAGGTTGGTCTTGTAAAAGGATTACGAGCTAGATCTGGCTCTTCTATCATAAAATTCTTGACCAAACGTCTGGTCAGGAGAACTGGTTTGAAGGTCTGATTTTTAACCAATTCTTTGTTTTTAGTCATGCTGTTATCAATACAAATATACATATGATTCTTCACAGCCAAATCGCTACTAATAGTCGGAAAAGGCAAATAAAGAGCTACAACATCTCCTCTCTTAATCAAGCAAGAGCACCCCCTTTTCTCCTAATGTCACATAGACAGGATTGACCAAGTCTTCTGATTGGCTCAGAACTTCCAACGTTTGAGTTTGGCGCGCTGTCAATTTAGTAGCATCTTGTCTCTTCAATACAAAATGCTTGTCGCCAATTACCTTGACACTATAATCCTTCTCCAAAGCTGACTGGTAAATCCACATCAGATGTTGTCTGTCCTGAGAACTCAAGAGAGAAGGATGTTCAAGCCTCCCGACAGTCTGATAAAAATCAAAAACAGGAGCCAACTCCTGCCAATCTGACTGGCTAGTTGTCAAGGCTAGAAAAAGGGCTTTGCGAGCTGATACTTCTTGATTAGCCTTGAGAGTTCCTTTTCCCTCCAAGTTTTTTAGAAATTGGGAAACTCCAGAAAGCAAATCTTTCTCTAACTGCGAGAAATAAAAACCTTGCCTTCCCAGACATAAGTCTCTCAAGTCGCTCTCTCTAGCAAATAAGAGTTCAAACAGTTGATAATAAAAGAAAAATATCTGGCACTGGGTCGCACTCATCTTTTCCTTGTCGGCTTCTTTTTTTAACCAGAGCAAGGGCAATAGGTAGCTGGATTGATACATTTCCTCCACCTCCTACTCTTTTTGCCCTGGAGCTTCTGCACTAGCTGCCACTTCTTTTGACTGGATACTTTCCCACTGGTTAATTTCCTCTGAGATAAGACCTTCGCATGTCTTGACAAATAGGGCAAAAGCCTTGGTTTTTCCTGCATATTTCTCTGTTTGACATTGATAGAGGAATTTTTCTCTCTCCAGGAGTTGCGCAGTCTTTTGGTAAGAAATCCAGTGTTCCTTGGCATTATACAAATTGAGAATCCCTTCACACAGCAAGCCTAAACTGGACAAGGCAACCGAAATCAAACGGTAGCGATCACCTGGCATAGGAATAGCACAAAAAACAGCTATGAGAAAACCTGCCACAATTTCTGTTATTTTTAATACCTTATAGCGTCTACGATGTTGAACACTTTTCTTTAAAAAATGAGCTATCTGTACGTCCAATCGATCTGTCAGGTACATTTCTTCTGGCGTCATGTTCGTAACCCCTTTCATTTACTTTGATAACCATAGTATAACATATTTGAATATCAAAGTATAGTAAAAACTGGAAAGCTATATCTTATTATAAAATCCAAATATGAAATGTTTATGAAATAAGGGAAAAATATCACAAATAGGATAGAACAAAAAGTTTCAAAATGATAAAAGCGCATAATACCTTGCCTTAAAAAGCTTGATATTATGCGTTTTATCAGAGAAAGATTTTCTGAATGTTCACCTCAAATTGAGTTTTTCCAACATTCTTTCAATCACTATTCTAGCTGGTTTCCGACTCGGCTAAGTTTGACTTATTTTAACTGAGCAAGAATAGCTTTGAGTTTCTCAATCAACTCATCTTCTGTATGGCCAGACTCTTTCTCATTGGCTAGGAAAGCAACCGCTTGAGCGAGAGCTTCTCGTGCTTGGTCGAGAACTTTCGCATCTACATTTGTAAGGTCGCTTTCTTGCAGAACCTTAGTCAATTCCTTGGTCAATTTCTTGAGTTCTGACTCTTTCTTACGACGCGCGATGAGGAAGAGAAGGAGACCAAGAAGGGCGAGCAGGCTACCAATCATAGTACCATATGGAAGATGACCTTGCTCTTTCCTTGTTTCTTGCATTTCCTCTTCATCCTTAGTCGCTTGCTTGCCTTTCAAGGATTCGAGTGCTTCTTTGACCTTAGCAGTAATCTCTCTCAAGCCTGCCTCTGTCAAGTCAGCATTTCTAAGGGCTGCTTGACCCTCTCCGAGAATAGTCTTCGCAGCGTCGATGACAGATTGATCAATACCATCCAAGTCTTTCAAACGAGTTTCCAAGTCTTGAATCAAATCTCTTAAGACGGATTTATCAACCTGTTTCTCTTGACTCGATTGAGTGCCACCAGCAAAGGCTACACTTCTCCGGCTACGGGTTGGTGGTGTCACAGAACTTTCAGATCTTCCTTGTGGAGACTCTGCTTCTGTCGCATTTTCTGTTCCCCTCTGTTGACTAGATAAACCAGTAGCTTGATCCGTCGAATCTCCTGAATGAGCTGGAGTGCTTGCTTGAGCCTGTCCAACAGTAGACGATGAAGTAGCGTTGCTACTATCGTCGGTCGTCACGCTAGGCGCTAGAGTGTTGTCACTCTTATCTGGTGTCACACTGTTTCTATTGCTGTCATCAGGGATGGTAGTGCCGCCGTTATTAGTGTTAGCACCGTTGTCAGGACGTGGAGTTGGTGTTGGTTGGTAAGTCTCTTGTTGTTCTCTTACTTTCACAACGACGGACACTTCTTCACTCGTGCCATCTGGGTAGTGGACGACTACCGTTGCGTTATGATCGCCTTTTTCAGTCG
>NZ_CAMPPZ010000020.1:0-68922 GCF_946902925.1 Streptococcus sp. Marseille-Q6488
TACTTGGCGTTCCGCCTTTCCATTCGAACCTTGTCTTCGCTGGAAGTTGCCCTACATTGCCAATGCTATCTTCGGCTCTTGGGGTTCCCCCATTGTCTACCGTTTGTTCTTTTGGTGTTGGTTGGTAAGTCTCTTGTTGTTCTCTTACTTTCACAACGACGGACACTTCTTCACTCGTGCCATCTGGGTAGTGGACGACTACCGTTGCGTTATGATCGCCTTTTTCAGTCGTACTTGGCGTTCCGCCTTTCCATTCGAACCTTGTCTTCGCTGGAAGTTGCCCTACATTGCCAATGCTATCTTCGGCTCTTGGGGTTCCCCCATTGTCTACCGTTTGTTCTTTTGGTGTTGGTTGGTACTTCTTATTTTGTGGGGTTACCGTTGGCACAGGTACTTGACGCTCATCACTAGGATCACTATTCCCATAGTATGATTTAGCTTTTACTGGTGTTCCAACCTTGGCAGTTCCTTGTTTAACAATAAACGAATTCCCTGAAACTTTAATTCCAGTATCATTACTTGACCATGTTCCATTCCCAGCATCACGTTTTAAGGTTGCAGTTTTACTTTCCCCTCTAGCATTCGTATAAGAAAGTTCTACCTTATCTACATTTTTATTTTGATCAGAATCAGAATTCTGATAAGGAGTTACTGTTACTGTTCCTTCATCACTAGATGTAACTGTCGGAGCATTCGGCTTTTCTTGTAAACCTCTCACCGTGAAGTACATAAGAGCTTCACTATTCTCAATCGACCTCATACCCGTTCCATAATAGATTGGGGCATACGGTGTGTCTGTATGGGTTATATAAGAAAGTTGTACTTTCCCTGTGCTTAAAGTGAAATGGTATAATAAATTTGCATGCTGTTTTAATCCATCTATAATTTTCTCTGATTTTTTGTAAAATTCGTCGGAAAATCCTGTTCCGGCCTCCCATCGATAAAATTTACCCTGAGTAGGTCCTAAGTAATAATATCCCTCAGAACTCCTACTATCTGTAGGAATAGCATCTGTCCTCTGATTCGAACCAGCTCTCGCAATAAAATTAGTATTTGTCACATCATCAATACTACCAAAGTTACGATTAAACCCCCCGTCTTTCCCACTAGCAGGACCATAAGTTGCAATTCCTGATGTTATAGCATCTTTTGTTTTTCCACCCCATTCTTGATTAAAAGAACCTCTTCCGGCAACGAATGACTTGGAATGTCCCCCATCTGTTCTAGTAGCTGCCAGAGTCTCTGTAATAGTATGCCCTTCCGGTAAAGTAAACCAATAAAAAGCATTTTGGTGTCCTTTTTGTTTATCATTAAAAGTAAAATCCCATTTAAAATCACCATTACCTAAGTTTGTAACAGTAACCTTAGCTTCATCCCGAGCCTCACTCACTTCTCGTAAATTATCTTGCTTAGGTTTATCGGTCAGTCTCCGTCTCAATGCATACAAATAAGTTTCAGCAGGTAAGTCTGAACCATCACCTTTTCGAACAATATACGCCCTTTTTGTAGTTAGCGCCGTCGGTGTAGCTCTCAGGTCGGATCCTTGTTTCATTGGTTTACCATTTAACAGGTCACGTTTACCAGAGTTTTCACGAGTAAGTGCTAAGGCAAGTTTTCTCTCCGCTTGTTTTCCTTTTTTAAGGAGTTCTTCAATTTCAGCTGGTGTTAGCTGAGGTTGTAATACACTAGCTTCAATTGATTTAACAACTTCTTCTACTCCTTCTAAAAGTTTCTTAGTCTCAGGACGTGTGATTTCATTTGCCTGTATCAGATAGGCAGATAAATCTTTTGAGAGCGTTTTTAATTTATCTTTATTCTGATTATCACTAACTTCTGGCTTTGAAAGTTCAGTTGATGGAGTTCTGACTTCTCCATTAGTTGATGATACATGACTCTCCTCTAGGGCTTTTGTAACAGCTATCTTTGGAGTTAAAATAGCCCCCTCTGGAGCAGCAAGTCCATGATTTGTCAGACCTGCTTTTTCTAAGACTGTAGGAGTTGAAACTTGAGGCGACAAAGCTTCCTTGACCCGACGAGTCAGGTCTTCCATGAGTTTGACTTGCTCATCAACCTGCGCTTGCGTCGCATTTGGGTCGTCCAAAACTGCCTTAGCTGCTGCTAGACCTGCTTCCACTTCATCGTGGAGCGCTTTCATGGAGCTAAGAGTTAGTTTTTCCAACAAAGCTTGCAGATTGCCTTGGAGTGATTTAGCTTCTGTCGTTTTAGTGGCAGATGTGGGCTGGTCTTGCTCTTTTACTGCTCCTCCTTGAGAAGTTTCTTGAGCAGCTGGCTTCGTCTCTGGTTTGGTAGGAACAAGGCCAGCTGTTTCCTGTCCCTTACTAGCGTCCTCGGCTTTAGTCTCTGGAGAGTTTGACTCCCCTGTAGACTGGAGCTCAGCCGACGGTTCAGTCTGAGAGACCTTCTCTGGCTCTTCCCCATCTGACTCCTGCTTATCCTTATCTGGTGTTCCAGCAGATCCAGCAACTACATCACTGGCTGTTGCCGAAGATACCGCAGGTGCCTGCGCTTGCACCCCATTTGCAAAGAACATCAGAGCCGCAACCGCAACGCTAGCAGCCCCAAAATGGTATTTACGAATGGAATAACGGAAAATTTTCTCTCCATTACCATCATTCTTTTTCTTGAACATAAGTGAATCCTTTCCTCATCTGAGAGCTTCCTCAAGCTTAGAAAGCGCGCAAAAAGCCGACAGACGATAATATATCAGTTATATAATAACACTTCTGACATACAAATCAACACCATCGTTGATAGTATAGAGTCAGGAAATGCAAGAAAAAAGTGATGTTATATATATATATATATATATATATGCATAGACATATAAAACCTTTTGATACAGCCTATTTTTTAACAAAGATACAAGAGTTATACTACATTTATATATGCACAACATCCTCTGCGCCAATATTACATTATTGTTACATTTTGATTACACAAACATTTCAAAATATATGATAGAAGCCTGAGTATTTTATAGTAATTCCCTCTCTATAAACTAGGTCAACCAGTTGAGTGTGACACCCTATCCTCAGCCAAGGACTATTGCCACCATTTCCTAGCTGCTAGGACGCTCTAAACCACCTATTCTAAGTCCATCACTAGCTTGGTCAGTAAGATACAGACTGCAAGGCGACGCTGACGGGTTTGAAGAGATTTTCATTGAGTATAATTTTAACTTCTTACTTTTCATTCCTATTCCTTAAATAAAAAGCTCACTAAAAAAGTGAGCAACATTTCCAATGAGATACTTCTGTTGACGAGCGCGTCTCTCCGCCCCCTCATTGCCTTGCGAAGAGGCTTGGCGAATCGAAAGGAGGTGTTTTTTCCTGTTTTCAATTCTACTTATTTTTGTACATTTTTTTAATTTTATCAAACAAAAAAACGCAAGCCGAAGCCTGCGAAAAGTTTTTTTATAACCATTTAATTTCTTTCACATCTGTTTTACGAACTTTAGCATATTTCTTAGCGCTTGTAAAATGTAGAGTAACCGGTTTAAACACTCCACTTTTATCTCTTCGTAAACCTAAAATTGCGGATCTTTTGTTTCTATCTTCAAAAAATATGACGTCCAACTTCATAGTGTTTTTAGATAAATCTTTGGCTAGGATACAACAACTTGTTATCTTAGAATAGAAGATATCACCGATAAAACTATACAAAGATATCCTTTCTATAACATCGTTGTACATGGGATTATTTTTATATTCTTCCAAAATAAAAACACCAGCTTGAATAGCAGGTATTGTTTGACTAGCATAATCTCGTGTGATTTTGTGCAAGCCAAATAAGTGATGTAAATCAGTCAAGCAAAAATCTACTTCGAAAGTCTCTAAATGCTTATAATTCGTTGATACTTGACATGTTTTTCCATCGAATTTCTCTTGATAATCTAAAATACAATCAAGTAAGTTCAACGACAAACTCCATATTTTCTCAAAATAAAAAAAGCACGGGGCAGTTCTCACTACTGCCCAAAGTGGATGATTAGAGTCGGCTTCTCTAACTCCCTATGTTGTGCTTATTAGGCTTATCGCAAGGGAACAGTTTTTAGCTCTGCCAAGCCACATAGCGTGCTTACTACTATGTGTCCATGTCTCCATGGATTGCCGAGCGGTTTAACGACGTTTTGGGAGTCGGGATAACGAGAAAAGTGATACTTTTACGTTTTTTCCAACTTAATTATGACATCTTTCTTTAAAAAAGTCAATATTTATCGCTTTCTTTAACGAAAAAAATCCCACAAGAACGAATCCTGTGGGGAGATACACATTTTAGAAAAGCTTTCCTTTATTCTACTATTTTTCTTGTATTTTATCATTCAGTATGATAAAATACAAGTTTTTTGATAAAATAACCAAAAACTACTCGCTATCCCCTCTCACATCACCCTACATATCCATTTAATATGCGACTGATAGTTCAGGGAAACTTTAAGGAGAACTTTTCTCTCATCCCCTATGCAGGTCATTTCTACTCTTATAGGCTCAATTTAACACTTTTCTTCTTCGAAGTGCTCATATGCCTCCTGAATAGTGAGTTCGATTTATCCAAATTTATTTTTGTCTATTTTGATGAACACTTCCACGAAGATAGTCTGAAAATGAATTTGCCCCAATTTTCCTTCTCTTTTTAAGCATATTATTCCAGATATGATTGCCCTCTTGTTCAGTAATAAATTGCGCTTTAAACGCTTCAACCAGTATATCTCCTGTTGTCATATGTTCTAAAGAAAATTCTTCTACATATGGTTTAACATCTCTTAGGTTATTACTTCCTAATATCCCATTATGCTTTTTCGCTAAGGAAATAGAAGCCGCTTCTCCCTTACCAATAACCTTGTTACTATCATGATTTCTTGTTAAATTTCTATATAATTCGTATTCTTCAGTTCCAATGTCTATGCTCACAATCTCAGCCGAACCCTTAGCTACCAACTGGTCTATCCTAGATTTTAAATGGGGGATTGTAGGTATATTGATTTCATCATACACCTCTTGTGGAATAACAATTTTACCCGAATAGAGCTTTTCTAAAAGATATTCAGTGCCAATCCATAAAAATGCTGAAATACAATCTGTATCAATAAATACACGACTAGTCAAACGACAACTCCCCCTCTTCATCTAGCCCATATACAATATCATATCTGAAAGCATCTAGTA
The DNA here is from genome assembly GCF_946902925.1 of Streptococcus sp. Marseille-Q6488. Lineage (NCBI taxonomy): Bacteria > Bacillati > Bacillota > Bacilli > Lactobacillales > Streptococcaceae > Streptococcus > Streptococcus sp. Marseille-Q6488. The sequence goes on from NZ_CAMPPZ010000020.1 coordinate 5,187, forward strand.
GCAGTTCCTCATACTTCCCTTGCGAAATTCTGTTATTTTCTAAAAGTTGTTCAGTCGATTTAATATAGTGTCCTAATACCATTTCCTTTTTACTTTCTGACAAAGGACGATATAAACTTGTATCATAGCCTAATCTTGAAGCTGTCTCTATAACACTAATATCCATATTTTTAATTTCTTCTGCGTCAAGGTATCCATCATTCCGCAATCTATATAACATAGCTTTATGACTGATACCATAAAACTGACCTAATTTTATAATATCTTCTACTTCAAGATGAGTTCTATTGGCATTTTCTCTTATTTCCTCAACCATCCTATACAGTGAAGATGGGGAAATTAAAAAATAAGAAGCAAACTGATCCGCTTTTCTTTCAGTTTCATCTCCTTCACCAATCAAAATAAAACTGACTGAACTCTTCTTCACCTCATCATAATAAAGATGATACAGTTCATGTGCTAAAGAAAATCTTTGCCTTCCTAATGACATGTCTGAATTGATTACAATGAGACTGGACCGAGTTCCTTTATAACAGACTCCGCTAATATTCTTTCCGAGTCCATAAAATACCAGCGTCAAATTTTCTATCTTTTGTACCAATTTAAAAATATCTATCGGCGCTTCACCATCAGCTCCCAACTTTTTTCTAAGATTTGAAGCTTTATTACTTAAATCCATTTTATCAATCATTTATTTTGTCTCCAATAGCTGATCTATCTCAAATTGATTCAATACAATTTTATTGATTTTCGCTAAAACTTTAAGATCTTGGTCTACTATTTTATTTTTTCTAAACGATATGACACACTGTTGTTCAGCTTGTTCGCCAAACAAAAGATATTCAACCGTACAGCAAAATAGAGCAGATAGTTTCTCAATAACATCCGACGTGATATTCCTTTCACCTTTTTCCATTTTGGCAATCATACTTTGATTCAAAGACAAATATTCAGCAATCTTATCTTGAGTAAGATTTGAAGATATTCTAAGTTCTTTTATTCTTTTTCCAACATCACATACATTTATCATATTCATACACCTCTCATAAAAAGAATAGCACACTCTTGTCATAAAGTCAATTTTTTAAATAAAAAAATTATGACAAAACAAGAAAGCAATTTATTGATGTTACTTAAAAATCCAAAATTGATGATATTAAACCTATTTGATGAGTTCCTATCAAAAATCGTATCTTCAACCTCAAAACAGTACTTAAAGCTATCCGACTCGGTTTACATTGTCAAATTTAGATTTTATTTGAGCATAACTTTCTAGTTTGCTTTTTGATTTTTATTTAATATAGTAGCACAAATTGAAGGAAATATCTCCACAAGAAAACGCATACTATTAAGCTTTTTCAAGACCTAATAATATGCGCTGTTCTGATTTGAAAGACATTCCATTATTATTTTACTGTTATCAAGCCTTCAGGCTCGACTGTAAATTCTGGTTTCTCTGCTATCGTGCCATCTTCTTTAAGGTAATACCAGCCATCATTTGATTTGACAAAGGCATTAGAAACCATGTCCCCATTTTGACTATCAAGATAGTACCAAGTCTCCTTGTATTTGATCCAGCCTGTTTTCATAGCACCTTCTCCATCGAAATAGTACCACTTCTCAGCGATTTTCTTCCAGCCTGTAGCCATTTCGCCTGACTGGTCAAACCAGTACCAGTTGCCGTCTATGTGCTTCTTCCAGCTGTCTGCAAGCATATATCCTGAACCGTCAAAGTAATACCAGGTACCATTGATTTTCTCAAACTTATCTTTTGGATAAGAACCATCTGAGTGTACATACCAGGTGCCAGCATCGTTCTGTTGCCATCCTGCTTCAATCGTCAAGCCGTTTTCAATATCCTGCTTGAACTGCTCACGGCTAATACCCCATTTGGCAAGATAAGGATAGGGGTCAATGTGATCTGAATTATTATCGGGTTGGTTATTGGTGCAATATTCGTGTGTCTTGATACCTGCTAAATCAGCAGTATCAAGCGTTTTAGGTATCCCAGCCTCGTCTGCTAGATTACGCAAGAGTTCGATATAGAGACGATAGTCAATCAGAAACTCTTCTTTTGATTCATGGCTTTCAATCAGTTCAACTTGTGCATAACCTTCTGCATTCCAACCACCCCCAACGTCCCAGGCACCATTATCAACAGGTCCTACCTGCATAACACGACCATTACCGACTACGTGAGAAAAGAAGCCCAATTCAGGATCTTTTCTGTAATGGTAGTCAGCCTCATTTTGCACCGTTGAGTTACGGTTGCCTGTGGAATGGGCATGGACTTGCCTATATGGTTGCACGCCGACTTGAGGCAAATCTGTTCTTAATTTACTCACATCAATTTCCATATTCTACTCCTTATCAATTAAAACAACTTATTTTTTACAATCCAGAACCAGAAACTCCTTTATTTCTACCTTACAAAGAAGACAATCTTAGTCACGATTAGGCTTGTAGATAGAACTTTAAAACGCACTATTTTGATACTGTAAATAGGACTGACAGGGTCTGTATCCTATCTACAATAACACCCCAGACTAAAAAGCTTTTCAAAAGTATATTTTTACAGTCTCTATATGTCCCTTTAATAAATACATTATATCATATAAAAGAAGTCAAAAGTATATTAAACTATTTTCAAGACCAAACTAAAGATGACAGCACAAGTTTTTTCGATTTTCACTAGAGGAAATGGATTTTATTTAGCAAATACAGCTAGGATTACACTTTGGTTACCAAGATTGCCTTGCCTTCTTTTATCAAGGGGTGACGGAACAGTGAGAAGTACAGCTGAATGGTCATGGCAACCCAGATGAGGGGTTCGCAAAGGATAACTCCCTTATAGCCCGCCCAAGGGATAATCAAGACCACAAAAGCGATTTTCCCGATTAGTTCGATAAAGCTAGAAACCAGAGGAAGGACTTTTTGCCCCAAGCCCTGCAAACAATTGCGATAAATCAGTAAGAGACTCAAAATAGGATAAAAGGCTGAACTGATTTGCAGATAAAGACTACCATTTTCTACCAGGTATCCATCCGTCGAACTAGCCAAGAAGGAAACTAAGGCAGGACTGGCAAAAAAGAGGAAGACACAAACAAACACTGCCCAGAACATACTCAAACGACTGCCGATTCGAAGGCCTTGAACAATGCGGTCAGGTCGCTTAGCTCCTAGATTCTGAGAAGCAAAGGTCGTCATCGAAGCAGAAATAGCGGTCATAGGAAGAAGGGCGAAAGCCATAATGCGGCGAGCCGCCGTCTGGGCACTAATAATTACAGCACCAAAGGTATTAACAGAAGACTGTAAAATCACACTGCCGATGGACACAATCGAACTCATCAATCCCATAGCCAAACCCTGCTCCAAGAGATCTGCGTACAAGGACTTATCCCATTTGAAATGCTTGCGCTGAGGCAAAAGTTCTGGCACACTCTTACGGATATAATAAAAGCAGAGAACCGCTGATAAGCCTTGCGAAATGATGGTAGCAAGGCCCGCAGATTGAACCCCCAGTTGCAGTTGCGTAATAAAATAGAGATCCAAAACCACATTGACCAAGGCAGAAAAAATCAAAAATCCCAGAGCTGCCAGACTATCACCAATGGATCGCAACAAACCTGCAAAGAGATTATAGGCAAAGCTGACACCAACACAGGTCACAATCATAGAAATATATTGATAGGACTGGGGAAGAATTTCTGCAGGGGTATCTAGGTATTGCAAGAGAGGATACAAACCAAGAAAGCCCAGCAGCATAACTACAACACTCAAAAGAGCACCTAAAATCCAGGTGGCTGCTACTGCTTCCTTGATTTTTGTAAAATTCCGAGCTCCATAATAACGGGCAATGACAATTCCCATGCCATTGCCAACACCAAGAGTAAAACCTACAATCAGGTCAAAAATCGCTGTCGTCGCTCCTACTGCAGCCAAGGAATCTTGACCAAGAAAACGCCCAACAATCAAGACATCAGCAGTGTTATAGAGCTGCTGAAAAATATTTGATAGCAAGATTGGGAAGGCGAAGCTTAAGAGCGAGGGAAGAATCGGACCATGTATCAAGTCCACTGTTCGTTTTTTATTCATAAGGCTATTATATCAGCTTTCTAGAGGAGCGACAAGAAACAGCAAACTGTAGGCAATCTGAAAACTTGAACAACAAACTGAAAAAGCAGTGGATTTCTCCACTACTTTGACAGCTTATTCTTCAATTTCGATTTCAAGTTCATCGCCTAGGTCAAGAGTTACTTCTTCATTCACTGCTTCTTCTTTCTTTGGCTCATCTTTTTTGTTTTCAGTATCTTGTTCTGAAGCTTCTTCTCCATCAATCAAGCCAAATTTAGAACGGACTTGCTTATCAATTTCATCAAAGATTTCTGGGTGATCTGCCAAGTATTTCTTAGCATTCTCAGAACCTTGCCCGATTTTTTCATCCTTGTATGAGTACCAAGCACCTGCTTTTTTGATAATATCCAAGTCGCTTGCAATCTTCAGGAGTTCACCAGTCTTAGAAATTCCTTCTCCATACATAATTTCAACTACGGCTTCCTTAAATGGTGGAGCTACCTTATTTTTTACAACCTTAATCTTAGTTTCTTTACCGACATTGGTTTCTTTTTGGTCACCAGTTCCCTTAATTTGTGTATTACCACGAACATCCAAACGGACTGATGCGTAGAATTTCAGAGCACGTCCACCAGGAGTTGTTTCTGGATTTCCAAACATGACTCCAACTTTTTCACGCAATTGGTTGATAAAGATGGCAATAGTTTTTGTCTTATTGATAGAAGCACCGAGCTTACGCATGGCCTGGCTCATCATACGAGCCTGCAAACCAACGTGGCTATCTCCGATATCTCCATCAATTTCCGCACGAGGTACAAGGGCCGCAACTGAGTCAACTACGACAAGGTCTACAGCACCTGAGTCAATCAATTTTCCTGCAATCTCAAGACCTTGCTCTCCTGAGTCTGGTTGTGACAAGAGCAATTCGTCAATATTGACACCAAGAGCCGCAGCATAAGCTGGATCGAGGGCATGTTCCGCATCGATAAAGGCAGCAATCCCACCTTCTTTTTGCGCTTGCGCAACTGCATGAAGGGCAACTGTTGTCTTACCAGATGACTCTGGTCCATAGATTTCGATGATACGTCCCTTAGGATAACCACCTGAACCAAGGGCAATGTCAAGAGCCAAAGAACCTGAGCTCATCACTTGCACCTTTTGCTCCGCACGTTCACCCAAACGCATGATTGACCCTCTACCAAAGTCTTTCTCAATCAATTTAAGAGCGTCATTCAAGGCCTTTTCACGTTCTGCCCCAAATTTTTTTGAAATTTCATCTAATTTTTTTGGTTTTTTCGCCATTCTATTCTCCTACATTCTAATGGTCCTTAGACCTATCTACTATTATATCAAAAGTTAGTCACTTAATAAAGCCTTGCGAACTAGGTTAAAGGCATGCATAACCGCAATGTGACGTACATCTGCTCGACTTCTGCCTCCAATATTAACCTTGACGACCTCAGTTCCATGCTCTTGGGCCAAGCCTATGAAGACTGTCCCAGCCGGGTGCCCTTCTAGGCTATCTGGACCTGCCACTCCAGTCAAACTAAGACCAAAATCAGACCGGGTCTTGATTCGTGACTGCTCAGCCATCTTCTGGGCTGTAAATTCAGACACTACACCATGTTCTTCCAAATCCTTGGCAGGAATAGCCAACATCTTTGATTTTTCCTCCAAGCTATAGGTCACAAAACCACCCTTAAATATACTTGAAGCTCCTGAAAAATCCACCACGGTAGCTTGGAAAAGACCTGCCGTCAAACTCTCTGCAGCCGTGATGGTTTTCCCTTGCTTTTTCAGTTCTTCTACCACAATGCTAGCTAAACTAGACTCTTCCCCATAACCATAACAAAGGTCTCGTAAAGAAAGTCCTTCAAAGGTCTGGCGATCCAAGATTTGATGTTCCAAAATATCCAGCGCTTGATTCGCCTCTTCTTGACTGCTAGCCTTTGTTGACAGACGCAGAGTGACTTCTCCTGTCTTGGCATAAGGTGCCAAGGTAGGATCTGTTTGATTAGCAATTAAATCAGCCAAAATCGTCACCAGCTGGCTCTCGCCAACCCCAAAGAAACGAAGAACTCGGGAATACAACTTGCTCCCTGTCATCAACTTAGGTAGAAGTTGGTTTAAAACCATAGGCTTCAATTCACTTGGTGGACCTGGAAGGACAACGTAGGTCACTCCATCGACTTCCAATATTCCTCCCACAGCCAGTCCTGTTTCGTTTGGCAGTGGAGTCGCTCCTTCTACAATTTGAGCTTGTCTTTCGTTATTCGGTGTTCGGGCATAGTCTGGTCTCTGGGTAAAAAAGACATCCAACTTCTCCTGCGCCTGAGGATCGAAGACTAATTCTTTCCCTAAAAATTTAGCCAGAGTTTGTTTGGTCAAATCGTCCTCAGTTGGCCCCAAACCACCTGTCAAAATCACCAGACCGCTACGTTGACTGGCAATCTCAAGTAAAGACAAGAGACGAGCTTCATTGTCTCCTACAGCCGTCTGAAAATATACGTCTACTCCAATCTCAGCTAGTTTTTCCGACAAAAACTGAGCATTGGTGTTGACAATCTGTCCTGTCAAAATCTCTGTTCCAACAGCAATGATTTCTGCTTTCATGTTTCCTCCTACCTATCTATTCGTATTTTTTTGAAAAAATCGCAGGAAATTTCCTACGATTGATTTTTTATTTGTATCAAAAGTTAATTATCTTCATCACCAACAGGTGCTCTGCCAAATAAATCCTCAAATAAGACCGCATTGGTTTCAAGCTGAGTGACTTCTTCTTGTCCCAAAGAACGTCGGAGTAGATTTTGCATTTCCAACATATGGGCTCTCGAAACAATCTGGTAAGAAACACCTTGAAGCATCTCTCCTTCACCCTGCAACTGCTGAGTTTCAATGGTTTTAAATGAATCTTTATAGCCTAGCAAGTTAGGGATACTTTTTGCAGACAAATCAATATTGGTCTGCATATTGTCACTCAAAGCTTTTAGAATCTCTTGATAATGACCAACGCTATTTAAACTGAGAGCTTTTTCCATGACTTTTTGAATAACTTCACGTTGACGTTTTTGACGACCATAATCTCCCTCAGGATCTTGGTAACGCATTCGTGCATAGACTAGGGCTTCTTCTCCCCCAATATGTTGCTCCCCAACACCGATAGAAATGGTATTAAATTCTTCTTGGTCACTGATAGAAATTGGGAAACCTAGGGTATTATTGACTGTAATACCACCTACTGCATCCACTAGTTTTTGCAACCCTTTCATATTGACCATCACATAGCGATCAATATGGATATTCATCATTTTTTGAATGGTTTCTATAGCAAGCTCTGCTCCACCATCTGCATATGCTGAATTCAGTTTCGCTTCATGAGCCTGACCATTCCCTGATTCAATGCGGGTCAGAATATCCCGCTCTAAACTCATCATCGTTGTTTTTTTCGTTTTAGGATTCACTGTCATCAAGATCATGCTATCACTTCTACCGACCCAAGTTTCAGTTCGTTCAGCATTTCCGGTGTCCACTCCCATTAACAGAATGGTTAGAGGTTCAGTCGCTTCAATAACCTTGGTTTCTTCGCCGATTTTTTTATAGGTTTTAGCTAAGGTTTCTGTCCCTTGTTGATAAATAGTATAAGCAAAAACACCTGCTCCTACTACAGTTACAGAAAGTAAAGCTAGCACCATTCCAATAATTTTTTTAACCATATTTCTACTAATCGATCAGTTTACCCATCAAGTAAACATCGATAAATTTCCCTTCTTCTATATATGCTCCACGCTCTTGGCGACCTTCAATGACAAAGCCATGCTTTTGATAAAGATGAACTGCAGCTTGATTACGAGTTTGGACAGTCAGTTGGAGACGACGCAGAATGCCACTTGCTTGTGCCCACTCTATCGCTTCTTCTAGCAACAAACTTCCCAATACATTATTCCAATATTTCTTACCAATCACAATGAAGAGATCTCCAATATGACGGACTCTCTTTCGCTGGTCAGCTGTAATATTTACAATACCAGCAATTTTATCATTTAAGAATGCAAGTAAGGTTATCTGATTGTCCGAACTAGCTTGCTTGTTGAGGAATATTTCCATCTCCTCACTGGTCAAGAGAATACCATCTCCGTCTAGGCTGGTAAAATCTGTCTCCAAACTCACACGATTTAAAAAGGCCACTAATTCAGCTGCATCTTTGGGCTCTGCTTCCCTAATGAGCAATTCATACTCCATATTGAAGCTCCTCTAACAATTTCTCAGCACGCAAACCCTTTGCCTGAAAATTTAAACGGCGACCGTCTTCTTCTTTTAGAATTTCCAACTCTAAATAAGTATCTGGCAAGGCATCTCCTAAGAGATTACCCCACTCAATAACAGTCACTCCGCCACCAAAGAGAAATTCATCCAAATCAATAGAATCCGCATCTCCTTCAATACGATAAACATCTAAATGGAAAAGCGGAAGACGACCTTCATACTCTCTTACGATAGTATAGGTGGGACTTTTAATCATTTGAGAAATCTGCAATCCTTTTGCAAGTCCTTTAGTAAAGGTCGTTTTACCTGCACCCAGTTCTCCAGTTAAGATTAAAACATCATTCTTTTCTAATAGATGACCCAAACGCTCCCCTAAGGCTTGCAACTCTTCTTCATTTTTTGTGTACATACTCTTATTATACCAAAAACTTTTCTTTTGTGTCTATTTTCCTGCTAAACTTACCATCATAACATCCATAAAAACAAGCTTTCTCTAAAAGAAAATGAGCGTAGCAATGACCAATACAAGATCTCGGAAAATATGACCATAAAAGGAAACTTCCTTCTTAACCGAATTTGGGACAAGATAGGCTGCAAAAAACAAACCCAGTCCAATATAAATCAGAAGAGAGACAATGGTCATTGGATTTCTTAAGAAGAGAAGTGTTGCTAAAATAGTCACCAACACTGTCTTTTTTCTGTCTAGCATAGCAAGCAAATCGCGCATGTATTTTTTCAAGGGTAAAAAAATCAGCAAATCTAGTCCAAATAGGAAAAAGAAGGATGGCAATAAAAAGTCAACTAATTCTTGCTGCAACGTATTTTTGATGAACAAGTTATCTGACAGGACAAGAACAGCTCCTAACAAATTAATTAAGAGCAGGATACTGTAAAAAAGCTTCACTGACTGCTTACTGGCTAGGACACTATGGACTTCTTGCTTACGGGTATAAAGATAATTTACTCCAGCACAGATTCCTGAAACAAAGACCATACTTCCGATGAAAAAAGCTGTACTTTGTTTAAAGGACAAGATGCATTCTTTCCATAGGAAACAGCTACTCAAACTGATTTGAATTAAAGCTAACAAAAATAAGATTCTCATTGATTTCATCTTTTCTCTCCCTTCCTACCAATCATTATACTAGGAGAAAAGAGAGAACTGTTTTCAATCTTCTCAAATGACTCTTTTAGACGCTAAACAAACACCAGAGACTAATACTCAATGAAAACTAGGAATTGCTCGAAACACTGTTTTGAGGTTGCAGATAGAACTGATGTGGTTTGAAGAGATTTTGGAAGAATATAAATTTGAAATAAGGCTGATAGTATTCATTTCACTATCAGCCTTACAGGTTATTTAACGTTTCAGAAAAACTATAATGTCAAGATTAACTAAACAGTATCTAATTCCTTCAAATAATTTTCTATCTTCATCAACATTAAAGGATTGTTATAAATCTTACATAACTCTTTTGCTTCTATATAATAATTTTTGACTTGTTCTTTGTCTAGAAATTTGGCTCCAGCATTTCCTACAAGAATAAGTAGAGGAGCCAGTTGGTAGCTTGTCTGTCTTTGTTTACAGAGTTCAATCGTCTCAAGAGCTTCTTGGATGGCTTCGTTATATTTTTCCTTTGATACTAGGTAGTGAGCGTAGTTGTAACGAACTCTGATGTAGCCAAATAAAAACTCTTGATGCTCAAAATTTTTTGTCTGATATAACTCCATCAAATGAGAGTAGTTTGCCTCATATTCTTGTTCACGACCCACTAAGGAATAGAAATTAGATAGAGTATTCAATGCCTTTAAATAAATCAGAGTATTTGAGGAGACTTTTAATAATATATTTTCCAATGAAGAAATAGCCTCACACTTACTGTCATATTGATAGAAGTCAATAATAGCTTTAATCCATTCAAGGTAAGTTCGGTCTTCTAGTGTTAGAAAAGTACTTCGTTCAATCTCTATTCTATAAATATATTCCAAATCGTCATAATTTCTGTCATCTAATAGTCGAGCAGATAATTGCTTGAAATTAGAGAGGTTAGATTTAATTTCAATTTGTTCATTGAAAAAGTAATCCAAAGGGACTTCAAGTCGTTGTGAGAGTTTGAACAAAAGGTCTGCGGAGGGAATGAAATGCCCTCTCTCAATTTTACTAATCTGGCTTTGTTCACAAATTCCTTCTGCAAGAGTTTGTTGGGAGAGTCTCAACTCTTTTCTTTTCAATCTGAATTTTTCAGCTAATGTAGTCATAAAAACAAAAAACCTTCCTAATTTATATTTGTCAATTATATATCATTTAGTTAAAGACGGCAAATATTTGCTCGATAAAATTACAAATAGAAATAATAAAAAAAGTTCAAAATATAATAAAAATACTTGACTGAATAATATACATATGTTAAAATAAAAACAAGGAAACAGAAAGGGGTTTCACGAATAAAGAAAAATCGTGGAATTCAAAAATTAGCTATATTAGTATTACTAGGTGTTTTTACGTTTAGTAACACAATTCCTTACCAACAGTTTGTTCAGAAGAATAAACGATTGGAGATTCGAGTGCAATTACAAAAGAATTCCAATGGTCTTGATGTTGGGAAGGCAGATTGATTTCGTATTACTTTAAAATTCAACTATTTAGAGAAAGGTATTCTTATGAGAGCTTGTAACAATACCAGATAGATATAAGAATGGAGATGTTTGATAAAATGCTTTCATAGCTAACCAACTGTTGAAAATTATGAGTTACAAAATCTAAAGTATTTAAGATTGGTTTATAAAATTAGGTCTCTGCCTGTAGAAAGGAACGTGCAGTTAGAAAGGAGGAAAAAATAGGATACTATAATTCAGACTGAGATTTCTAATTAAAATATGTAGTTGCATTTCGCTCATTTTCATAATATTTCATTCAGAGGAGTAATAATATGTTAAAATTTAGAAAAGTAGTTGCATCATCCCTTGCCGTTTTGGCATGTAGTTTGGCTCTTCCTGTTTTGGCAGTTTCTCTCCATGGTGGCGAGTGGACCTATGGAGGCTATCATGATCCAAATAATTGGGGAGCATTTTCGAATTATTATCATGGTTCAGAGGATCACTGGGCCTATGTTGGAAGTAATGGACGTGACAATCAAAAAACAGCTTATGCAGGAGCACATAGTGCGGCCTATGCGTTTGTTAATACAAATTTTGGGGAGCAAGTTACATTTGATGCGGGATTGCAAGAATAATTGAAGAAGATTCTTTTATCAATAGTTTAGTAAGCTTGTTAGTTTATAGAGGGCAGGGGTATTTCTGCCCTCTATTTTAGAATAAGGAATGCACTATGAAAAAATTATTTATACTCATATCCAACCTGCTTGCTAGTTTGTTCTTTGTTTGGGTATTTACCATTTGGACTGATACATATGTTTCCCATTATTACCCCAACGTTGTTGTACGTGATTCTTCCCCTGAAACAACTTTTCAGCATGTTGCTACACGCTTGGAAAAACTAGCAGAAGAAACGGATAGCTTTATTGCGATTCAACACCAAGATCCCAACTCAGAAGGTACTCCAGTTTTTTCTTATACGACCTTTGGGGACGGAAAGTTGCCTGATGGGCTACAGGAAAAAAATCTAGAAGATGCCCAAAGTAGTAGTGTTGAAACAAACTATTTTGTATTCGATGGAAACCTAGATATTCACTTGCTAAGAGAGGAGCTAAGTCAACTTGGCTTGACTAACATGCACCTGATAATTCCATCTAAACTATCTACGTTAATGGCTATCTTTAGTAACGGATTTCAGTTAATCGGTTTATTGATTTTCATCTTAACCTTTGGAGCACTGACTTTAATTAGTCAAATTAGCCAATTACGGTCGTCGGGCATTCGCCTCATTTCAGGAGAGAAACGGTGGTCCATTTTCCTTAGACCAGTTGGTGAGGATTTGAAAGGGATAGCTGTTGGTTTCAGTTTAGCTGGCGTGCTCGCCATTCTTATGCAAAAAATTCTGTCGCTTCCAACGCAATCCCTAATGACCATAGGAGAAGGCTTGCTCAGTTATAATCTCATCTTGTTGTTGATCTCCCTGTTTTTCGCTCAACTCTTCGCAGTTGGGATAAAAAAGATACACCTGATGCAGATTATAAAAGGGCAAGTGCCTGTCAGAGGAATCATTAGTTTGATTTTAATCGGTCAACTATTAGCGATTATTATTGTAACGCTGGGAATAGGGAGTAGCTTAAAGTATTCCCAAGCCTGGCAACAGCATCGGATTGGACAAGAGGCTTGGAGCCAGGAAAGGCAACTGATTACCCTATCATTCAGCCGTGAAGGAACGAGTCCTGGTTTTGATGAACAAGCTCAAAGGAAACTCAGAACTTGGTATCAATTGATGGATCTGGCTGTTTCAGAAAAAAAGGCTTTCTTATCTAGACACCAGTTAATTGACCGTTCTTTGCAAAATGGCATGGCTTCCTCCAAAAACTTTATAACCTCTACAGAATGGCACGATTACAACCCGAATGGCAATGTCCTTATCGTCACACCGCAATACTTGGAGCGTCAAAACATTCCTGTAGATACAACTATTGAGCAAAAGATGAATCACCTTGATGTAGGGGAGTTTGTCTTATTGCTGCCTGAACACCTCCGTTCAGAGGAAGAACATTATAAATCTGTTTTTGAAGACGACTTAACCAGTCGCATGTCTAGTAAAGATGAACGACAGCAAATGACTGCTACGGTAGGTTATTTGGAATCAGGTCAGGATCGTTTTGTGTATAATACGACCCCTATTTCTTACCAGCAGTTTTTGAAAGATCCAATCATCATTGTTATAACACCCCAATCAACTGGTCCACAGTCCATTTTCTTTTGGGTAGACGCAGTACAGAATTACGTTCTCTTTAATCAATTGTCTGATGCCCAGGAGCTTATCCAGAGACAAGGCATTGAAAATTGGGTCTCAGAAATGCAAACAGGTTACCACAACTACATCACATTATCGGATAATATCCAGAGGGAACGTTGGGTAATGCTAGCAGGAGCTGTGCTTGGGATTACAACTTCAATCTTGTTGTTTAACACTATGAATAGGCTCTACTTTGAAGAATTTAGACGTGCCATTTTTATCAAACGCATTGCAGGTCTCAGGTTCTTAGAAATCCATCGCACTTATCTCTTTGCTCAACTGGGTGTGTTTTTACTGGGATTTGTTGCGAGTGTATTTCTTATGGTAGAGATAGTAGTTGCTTTCTTAGTCTCGTTACTCTTTACTGGTCTATCTCTTTTACAGTTACATGTCCAAATGCAGAAAGAAAACAAGATGTCCATGCTTGTTTTGAAGGGAGGTTAATATGATTGAACTTAAACAGGTGAGTAAATCTTTTGGAGAACGAGAGTTATTTTCGAATCTTTCAATGACATTTGAGGCTGGAAAAGTCTATGCCTTAATTGGTTCAAGTGGTAGCGGAAAAACAACCTTGATGAACATGATTGGGAAATTAGAATCTTATGATGGGACGATTTTTTACCGAGGTAAAGACTTGGCCAATTATAAATCGAGTGATTTTTTCCGTCACGAATTGGGCTACCTCTTCCAGAACTTTGGCTTAATTGAAAACCAAAGTATTGAAGAAAACCTTAAGCTAGGTCTCATTGGTCAAAAGTTGAGTCGGTCGGAACAGCGGTTGAGGCAGAAGCAGGCTTTAGAACAGGTCGGCCTGGCTTATCTTGACCTAGATAAGCGCATCTTTGAGTTATCGGGCGGAGAATCGCAACGGGTTGCCTTGGCAAAAATTATCTTAAAGAATCCACCCTTTATTCTGGCAGATGAGCCAACAGCTTCAATAGACCCAGCAACCTCTCAGTTGATTATGGAGATTTTGCTATCTCTTCGAGATGATAATAGGCTAATCATTATCGCAACACATAATCCGGCAATTTGGGAGATGGCTGATGAAGTGTTCACGATGGATCGTCTGAAATAAAAATCCTTGTTTTTAATTGCACGATGAGTTACTGAAATATTATCATGAATCAATAATAGTGTAGGAGAGATTTTCCTCCTACAACCGTTTCAAAAGAAAACTATCTTTATTCCATGTTATTTTGAGGAAGATATTGTGAAAGTCAAAGATGATGATAAAGTTGAGTGGAATTTGTTAGAATTTCAAAAATTTAGAGCATTTTTGGCTTAGTAATCTGTGTTGAAGGCTCAAAACCTATGGTAAAAAAGTAGCTTTGAAAACGTATTGCCTCCAAAGATTGAGTTAAATAATGATTTAACACAAAAAGAAATTATTGAAGTTCTGGAAAGATGTTGTTTCAGTATTGAGAAAAAGTGGGAAAAACTTGCGATTTTCACAGAGAAAGGAAGAAAAAGTATAAAAATATAGTCAATTGAAACAAGAACTGGACAAAAGAACCTTTTGTGCCATATTTTTCTCCTTTCGCTTTACAATTGGCTTGAACACCTTTATTGTATCGCATTTGGAGTTTTTTTGGTATAACCTTCGACGCGCACCCGCATAGCGGGTGTTTTTTTCGTCTCGCACCTAACGGAGCGAGACGAACTAATAGTCACTTAATCAAAAAACGCACCATATCAAAAACTAAAAATTTGATATTATGCGTCATGTCTTAAACTAATTGACTATACTTTCTATTCAAATGAGCTTTTAACCAATTGATTGAGCCAATCCACTCTTAAAACCAAAGAGCAATTTCTCGCTTAGCTGACTCTTCTGAATCTGATCCATGTACAACATTTTGGATAGCTTGGTTTTCTCCAGCAGCTTTTGCAAAATCACCTCGAATAGTTCCTGGTAAAGCTTCTTCTGGACGAGTTGCCCCCATCATAGTCCGCCAAGTTTCGATTACTTTGGGACCAGAAATGATACCTACAAGGATTGATCCTGAAGTCATAAATTCACGAATCGGTGGGTAAAAACTTTGACCAACCAAGTCCTGATAGTGCTGGTCAATTAACTCTTCTGAAACCTGTGAACGCAACTCCAATTTTTCGATTGTAAAACCACGTTGTTCGATACGTTTCAACACTTCACCAACTAGCCCTCTTTTTACACCGTCTGGTTTAATGATAAAAAATGTTTGTTCCATCCCCGTCTCCTTTGTCAGCTTCTTTTTTTTATACTCTTCGAAAATCTCTTCAAACCACGTCAACGTCGCCTTGTCGTAGGTATGGTTACTGACTTCGTCAGTTCTATCCACAACCTCAAAGCAGTGTTTTGAGCAACCTGCGGCTAGTTTCCTAGTTTGCTCTTTGATTTTCATTGAGTACTATTTTACCACATTTCATGGAAAAATGGAGAAAGTTTTCAGAAAAGAGAAAGAGAACCCGAAGGCTCTCTCATTCTCTTTTATTCTACTGTTTCTTCCACAGTTTCAACGGCAGCATCCACAACTACTTCTGTTGTTTCTTCATTTCCTTCTTCCTCTACTGGAGGGTTAAGGTATTCTTCTTCGTTGATAGCATGTGGTTCAAGGTTACGGTAACGGGCCATACCAGTACCTGCTGGGATGATCTTACCGATGATAACATTTTCTTTAAGTCCAAGGAGATGGTCTTTCTTACCGCGGATAGCTGCGTCAGTAAGGACACGAGTTGTTTCCTGAAAGGAAGCCGCTGACAAGAAACTGTTGGTTTCAAGTGATGCTTTGGTAATTCCCATAAGAACTGGGCGACCTGTCGCTGGAACTCCACCTGCGATAAGGACATCTTTGTTGGCATCTGTAAAGTCATTGATATCCATGAGGGTACCCATGAGAAGATCTGTGTCACCTGGATCCATGACACGGACTTTACGGATCATTTGACGAACCATTACCTCGATGTGTTTGTCACCGATTTCTACCCCTTGGCTACGGTAAACTTTTTGTACTTCACCGAGAAGGTAAGTTTCAACTGACAAGACATCGCGAACTGCAAGGAGACGTTTGGGTTGGATAGAACCTTCTGTAAGAGCAGCACCACGCGCTACTTGGTCTCCAACTTCAACACGCATACGAGCTGTAAATGGAACGACGTATTCACCTTCGCCAGTTTCACCCTTAACAAAGACTTTCTTAGTACGAGTTGATGCATCTTCTTCGATAGCTGTAACCTGTCCTTTAACCTCTGTGATAACCGCTTCCCCTTTAGGATTGCGAGCTTCAAAGATTTCTTGGACACGAGGAAGACCCTGAGTGATGTCGGTATTTGAGGCAACCCCACCCGTGTGGAAGGTACGCATTGTAAGCTGTGTACCAGGTTCCCCGATAGATTGGGCAGCGATTGTACCAACTGCTTCACCAACTTCAACCGCATCACCAGTCGCCAAGTTGATACCGTAACAGTGACGGCAGACACCGTGACGAGTGTTACATGTAAATACGGAACGGATAGTTACTTCTTCTACACCAGCATTGACAATTTCACGCGCCTTGTCTTCTGTAATCAACTCATTTGGACCGATAATAACTGCACCAGTTTCTGGATGTTTAACAGTTTTCTTAGTGTAACGACCATTGAGACGCTCTTCGAGAGACTCGATCATCTCTTTTCCTTCTGCGATAGAGCGGATCAAGAGACCACGGTCAGTTCCACAGTCGTCCTCACGGATGATAACATCTTGGGCAACGTCAACCAAACGACGAGTCAAGTAACCTGAGTCGGCTGTCTTAAGGGCCGTATCGGTCATACCTTTACGCGCACCGTGAGTTGAGAAGAACATTTCCAATACCGACAAACCTTCGCGGAAGTTTGAAAGGATTGGCAATTCCATGATACGTCCGTTCGGAGCAGCCATCAGACCACGCATACCGGCAAGCTGTGAGAAGTTTGAGATGTTACCACGGGCTCCAGAGTCCATCATCATAACGATTGGGTTCTTAGGATCTTGGTTGGCAATCAAGCGTTTCTCAAGTTTTTCACGGGCAGCACGCCATTCAGCTGTAACAGCATTGTAACGCTCGTCGTCTGTAATCATACCACGACGGAATTGTTTTGTGATTTGTTCTACACGTTTGTGTGATTCTTCAATGATTTCAGCCTTGTCATCAACGACTGGGATATCGGCAATACCCACTGTCAATCCTGCAAGAGTTGAGTGATGGTAACCGAGGTTCTTCATGCGGTCAAGTAGGGCAGAAGTTTCTGTCGTACGGAAACGTTTGAAGATTTCAGCGATGATATTTCCAAGGTTTTTCTTCTTGAATGGAGGGTTAAGTTCAAGATTGCTGATTGCTTCCTTGATATCTCCACCAAGTGGCAAGAAGTATTTAGCTGGAACGCCTTCTGTCAAGTTGGCATTGTTTGGTTCTTGCAAGTATGGTAGACCCTCTGGCATGATGTCGTTGAAGAGGATTTTACCAACTGTTGTAAGCAATACCTTGTGTTTTTGCTCTTCTGTCCAAGGCTTGTTGAGGCTGTCTGTTGCGATACCAACACGTGAGTGAAGGTGAACATAACCATTACGGTAAGCCATAACCGCTTCGTCACGGTCTTTGAAGACCATTCCTTCACCTTCACGACCAGCTTCTTCCATGGTCAAGTAGTAGTTACCCAAAACCATGTCCTGAGATGGAGTAACAACTGGTTTACCATCTTTCGGGTTCAAGATGTGCTCAGCAGCGAGCATCAAGATACGAGCTTCTGCTTGGGCTTCTTCTGAAAGCGGTACGTGGATGGCCATTTGGTCCCCGTCAAAGTCGGCATTGTAGGCTTCACAGACAAGCGGGTGCAAGCGAAGGGCCTTACCATCAATCAAGACTGGCTCGAAGGCTTGGATACCCAAACGGTGAAGGGTCGGTGCGCGGTTCAAAAGTACTGGGTGTTCTTTGATCACTTCTTCAAGAATATCCCAGATACGCTCATCTCCACGTTCGACCAAGCGTTTAGCTGCTTTCACGTTTTGCACGATGTCACGAGCGACAATTTCACGCATGACGAATGGTTTAAAGAGCTCGATCGCCATTTCACGTGGCACACCACATTGGTACATCTTAAGTGTTGGACCAACGGCGATAACGGAACGTCCTGAGAAGTCAACACGTTTACCGAGCAAGTTTTGACGGAAACGTCCTTGTTTACCTTTAAGCATGTGGCTCAATGATTTCAGCGGACGGCTACCTGGTCCTGTGATTGGACGACCACGACGACCATTGTCAATCAAAGCGTCAACCGCTTCTTGAAGCATACGCTTCTCATTTTGAACGATGATACCTGGTGCATTCAACTCAAGCAAACGAGCCAAACGGTTGTTACGGTTGATAACACGACGGTAAAGGTCATTCAAGTCAGATGAGGCAAAACGGCCACCATCCAACTGCAACATTGGACGAAGATCTGGTGGAATAACTGGAAGGATGTTGAGAATCATCCATTCAGGTTTGTTTCCAGACTTGTAAAAGGCATCCAAAACATCCAAACGACGGATAGCTTTGACACGTTTTTGTCCAGTAGCTGTTTTCAACTCTTCTTTGAGTTCAGCAATTTCTTTTTCAAGATCTACTTGTTTCAAAAGGTCTTGGATGGCTTCGGCACCCATCTTGGCAACGAATGATCCATAACCATATTCACGCAAGCGCTCACGGTATTCGCGCTCTGTCATGATAGACTTGTGCTCCAGTGGTGTATCCTTAGGATCAATCACCACATAAGCCGCAAAGTAGATAACTTCCTCGAGGGCACGAGGGCTCATATCAAGGGTCAAGCCCATACGACTTGGAATCCCCTTGAAGTACCAGATGTGAGATACAGGAGCTTTCAATTCGATATGCCCCATACGCTCACGACGAACTTTTGTACGCGTTACTTCAACCCCACAGCGGTCACAAACAATCCCTCTGTAACGAATGCGTTTGTACTTACCACAAGCACATTCCCAGTCTTTTGTAGGACCAAAGATGACTTCATCGAAGAGTCCTTCACGTTCTGGTTTCAAAGTACGGTAATTGATTGTTTCAGGTTTTTTGACTTCTCCATAAGACCATGAACGGACTTTACTTGGAGAAGCTAGGGTTATTTGCATACTTTTAAAACGATTTACATCAACCACTATTTCTTCCCTTTCTATTCTAAGTGAACTGCTTATTCTTGTTCAGCAGCTTCTTCTGTTGCTTCCGCTTTTGTTGCTTTTTCAGCTTCTTCAGCTTCAAAGGCTGCTTTAGCCTCTTGTGCTGCTTTTTCGCGGGCTTTTTCAAGGTCATCTACGTGGATGACATCTTCGTCCATTCCTTCATCCAAGTCACGAAGTTCCACTTCTTGGTCATCTTCGTCTAGGACACGCATGTCAAGACCAAGAGATTGCAATTCTTTGACAAGAACTCGGAAGGATTCTGGAACACCTGGTTTTGGAATTGGTTTTCCTTTTGTAATGGCTTCATAAGCTTTCAAACGTCCGTTGATATCGTCAGACTTGTAAGTCAAGATTTCTTGAAGGACATTTGAGGCACCGTAGGCTTCAAGAGCCCAAACCTCCATCTCACCGAAACGTTGTCCACCAAACTGAGCTTTACCTCCGAGTGGTTGTTGAGTAACGGTTGAGTAAGGTCCGACTGAACGAGCGTGCAATTTATCATCGACCATGTGGTGGAGTTTGATCATGTACATGACACCAACTGACACACGGTTATCAAACGGTTCACCAGTACGTCCATCGTAAAGGATTGTTTTAGCATCACTATCCATACCTGCTTCTTTAACAGTTGACCAAAGGTCTTCAGAACTTGCTCCGTCAAAGACTGGTGTTGCGATGTGAATACCAAGAGTACGAGCTGCCATACCAAGGTGAAGCTCCATAACCTGACCGATATTCATACGTGATGGCACCCCAAGTGGGTTCAACATGATGTCGACTGGAGTTCCATCTGGAAGATAAGGCATGTCTTCTACAGGAACGATACGAGAGACAACCCCTTTATTTCCGTGACGTCCGGCCATCTTATCTCCGACCTTGATCTTACGTTTTTGAGCGATGTAGACGCGAACCAGCATATTAACACCTGATTGCAATTCATCTCCATTTGCACGTGTAAAGATCTTAACATCACGAACGACACCATCGGCACCGTGTGGTACACGAAGAGAAGTATCACGCACTTCACGAGATTTATCTCCGAAGATAGCGTGCAAGAGACGTTCTTCAGCTGAAAGGTCTTTCTCACCCTTAGGTGTTACTTTACCTACAAGGATATCACCTTCTTTAACCTCAGCACCGATACGGATAATCCCCATCTCGTCAAGGTCTTTAAGGGCATCTTCACCAACGTTTGGAATTTCGCGAGTGATTTCTTCAGGCCCAAGCTTTGTATCGCGCGTTTCTGATTCGTATTCTTCAAGGTGGACAGATGTATAAACATCGTCTTTCACCAAGCGTTCGCTCATGATAACGGCATCCTCGAAGTTGTAACCTTCCCAAGTCATGTAGGCAACGATTGGGTTCTGTCCAAGCGCCATTTCTCCATTTTCCATAGAAGGTCCATCAGCGATGAAATCGCCTTTTTCAACGACATCGCCAACTTTAACAAGCGTGCGTTGGTTGTAAGCAGTACCTGAGTTTGAACGACGGAATTTTTGGATGTGGTAAACGTCCAATGAACCATCTTCACGACGAACTTCTACCTTGTCAGCATCTGCGTAAGTAACTTTACCATCATACTGAGCAATCACAGCAGCTCCTGAATCGTGGGCTGCTTGGTATTCCATACCAGTACCAACGTAAGGTGCTTGAGGATTGATCAATGGCACAGCCTGACGTTGCATGTTGGCTCCCATGAGGGCACGGTTGGAGTCATCGTTTTCCAAGAAAGGAATACATGCTGTCGCAACGGCAACTACCTGTTTTGGTGAAACGTCCATGTAGTCAACAATATTAGCTGGATACTCTTGGTTAACCCCTTGGTGACGTCCCATGACAATCTTCTCAGCAAATGTTCCATCTTCATTCAGACGAGAATTAGCCTGTGCTACAGTAAATTCATCTTCTTCATCGGCTGTCAACCAAACGATTTCGTTGGTAACAACACCTGTTTCACGGTCAACTTTACGGTATGGTGTTTGAACAAAACCATACTTGTTCAAATGTCCGTAAGATGACAAGTTGTTAATCAAACCGATGTTAGGTCCTTCAGGTGTCTCGATTGGACACATACGACCGTAGTGAGTGTAGTGCACGTCACGTACTTCATATCCAGCACGGTCACGTGTCAAACCACCAGGCCCTAAGGCTGACAAACGGCGTTTGTGAGACAACTCAGAAAGTGGGTTGTGTTGGTCCATGAACTGTGACAACTGTGATGAACCAAAGAATTCTTTAACCGCAGCTGTTACAGGACGGATATTGATAATTTGTTGTGGTGTCAAGACTTCATTATCCTGAACAGACATACGTTCACGGACATTACGTTCCATACGAGAAAGTCCAAGGCGTACTTGGTTGGCAAGCAATTCACCAACCGCACGGATACGACGGTTTCCAAGGTGGTCGATATCATCTACACGGCCAAGTCCTTCAGCCAAGTTGAGGAAGTAGCTCATCTCAGCAAGGATATCTGCAGGAGTCACCGTACGAACCTTGTCATCTGGATTAGCATTACCGATGATTGTTACGACACGGTCTGGATCCGTTGGTGCAACAACCTTGAACTTTTGAAGAACAACTGGCTCAGTCACAACCGCTGCATCATTTGGAATGTAGACAATCTTGTTCAAGTCGCCATCCAAATGGCTTTCAATGCTTTCAATCACACTACGAGTCATGATTGTACCAGCTTCTACCAAGATTTCTCCAGTTTCAGGGTCTACCAATGGCTCTGCAATGGTTTGATTAAGCAAACGTGTTTTAACATTGAGTTTTTTATTGATCTTGTAACGACCAACTGCTGCTAAGTCATAGCGACGTGGGTCAAAGAAACGAGCTACAAGTAAGCTACGTGAGCTTTCAGCAGTCTTAGGCTCACCTGGACGAAGGCGTTCGTAAATTTCTTTCAAGGCTTCGTCGGTACGAGAGTCCATTGGGTTCTTGTGGATATCTTTTTCAACAGTGTTGCGAACCAATTCGCTGTCACCAAAGATATCAAAGATTTCATCATCACCTGAGAAACCAAGGGCACGAACCAAGGTTGTAAATGGAATCTTACGAGTACGGTCGATACGAGTGTAGGCGATGTCTTTAGAGTCGCTTTCAAGTTCCAACCAAGCTCCACGGTTAGGGATAACAGTTGAACCGTAGCCCACTTTACCATTTTTATCAACTTTATCGTTAAAGTAAACACCTGGTGAGCGGACCAACTGAGATACGATGATACGTTCACCACCATTGATGATGAAGGTACCCATTTCAGTCATGATTGGGAAATCACCAAAGAAAACTTCTTGGGTTTTGATTTCGCCTGTTTCTTTATTGATCAAGCGGAAGGTTACAAAAATTGGTGCTGAGTAGCTAGCATCGTGGATACGAGCTTCTTCTAGCGTGTATTTTGGTTCCTTGATTTCATATCCAACAAATTCCAACTCCATTGTGTCTGTGAAGTTTGAAATTGGCAATACATCTTCAAACACTTCCTTAAGACCGTGGTCTAGGAAATCTTTGAATGAGTCAGTTTGAATTTCAATCAAATTTGGTAAGTCAAGAACTTCTTTGATTCTTGAAAAACTACGACGGGTACGATGTTTCCCGTATTGAACGTCATGTCCTGCCAAGATGATTCTCCTTTGTAAATAAGTTCCAAGCCTTGTCAATCAGGCTTTTCTAATCGTCATATGGTTGTAAAACCCCTATCACCGTGTCCTCTTGATGAATTTTCAGAATCTTTAAGCCTTTGTTACAAATACTCAAAATACTGAAAAAAAGCACAAAAAGAGCAGCTAAATCTGACTTTTTCAGAAGATTTAACTGCTGTGAGCCTTGTCTGGACAATATTTCAGACAAAACCTACGACAAATGATTATTTATATTATACCCTAATTAGCTAGATTTTTCAAGGGGATTCAGTAGTTTTTTGGTAATTTTTTCCCATAGAAAACTTGGCATCACATTCGAATCACACTATGGTACAAAAAACTGAAAAAACTATTGACTGAGAATGATTTTCAAGGTATAATAATAAACGTTAAGGCGGTATAGCCAAGTGGTAAGGCACGGCTCTGCAAAAGCTTGATCGTCGGTTCAAATCCGTCTACCGCCTTTCAATACCGAATTTATCGGAATTTATCAAGACAAAAAGCCCGTAAAATAGGGCTTTTTTATTTTTATCTCATGATAAAAAAGGATAACTTTAAAAAACTTTTGGGACAAAGTTCTTTCCATGACATAATTCCCTCATGAAATCAACTGAAAAAAGCTTCGTCACGCCTGGTGACAAAAGCCTCTAGTTTACTCTGTTTCTTCTTCTATTTCGACTTCGGTAATTTGAACTTTTACCTTGGTAACACGTCCATTTTTCACTTTATCATTGGTTAAGATAAGCTGTTTGTTTTGGCTGACCAATTCATAGCTGAGTTTCTCAGTCGTTGGAATGGTTCCAATTCCTGTCAAATAATAACCAGCGATGGTATCAACGTCATCACTTTCCAGTTCAACATCAAAGTAATTATTGAAATCATTGAGGGTCATAGTTCCTTGAACAATGTAGGTATCCTCACCAATCTGATGAACATCTATTGCTGCCTTGTCCGTTTCATCATCAATTTCCCCAACAATTTCCTCTAAAAGGTCTTCCAAGGTCACCAAACCAGCCATACCACCGTATTCATCTAGCAAGATTGCCATTTGTCTTTGGGTATTTCGCAATTCTTTTAGCAAGTCATCCACAAAAATAGTTTCAGGTACAAAAAGTGGATCTTGTAAAATTCTCTTCCAAACAATATTATCAAAACCGTCCACAAAACCAGCCTTAAGGAGACTCTTGGTATGAATGATTCCAATCACATTGTCCTTATCCCCATCGTAAACCGGGATACGAGAATAATTTTGTTTTAAAATACTTTGGATAATGGCTTGACTATCATCCTGAATATCCACCATAAAGGCATCCGTTCGAGGAACCATAACCTCTCGCGCCATCAGTTCATCGAGCGAAAAGACACCTTGTAGCATCTCAATCTCATCAGCATCCAATGTTTCTTCACTATTTGTCAGCATATAGGCAATTTCATCACGGGTCATCTTTTCATCCGCATCATCGAATGACATAGGAGTCAAATGGCTCAAGAAATTGGTCGAAGCAGCTAAAAGCCAAACAAAAGGACTGACTAGTTTTCCGATCCCAATGATAACCGGCGCTGTACGAATGGCCAAGGCATCCTTTAGATTAAGAGCGATTCTCTTAGGATATAATTCCCCAAAAACGATGGAAATATAGGTCAAAAATGCCAAGGATAGAAAAGTTGCCACGGCTTGTGCTGTTTCGCCATTCCCAAGCCAAGAGGCAATCACACGTCCTAGAGTATCAGCTAAACTCGCCCCTGATAAGATTGTAATCAGGGTGATTCCCACCTGAATGGTTGATAAAAAGTGGTTAGGATTTTCTAGTACCTTCAGCAGGCGGATGTAGCGTCTGTCTCCTTCTTCCGCCTTTTGTTCAACCCGCGCACGATTAAGAGAAACCATGGCCATTTCTGTGGCTGAGAAAAAGGCATTTAATACCGTCAAGATAAACAATAAAACAAATTGTAGCAACAAATTCTGACTACTTGGGTCTTCCATAGTTCTTCTCCTAAAATAGTATCTTGTCACTTATTATATCACAAAAATTAGCTCAGTACATATTATTTTTTCTCAGTGTCTATTCTAGTTCTACTTAAATTGTCCAAAAAAGAACCCCTACATCCACAAGTGACATAGGAGTTTATCTTATCTTTTACTGAGTTACAGTTACTTCTCCAGTTCGGTAATCCAGTTGAAGTCCCTTTTGAACATTGGGAACTAGAACATTGAATTCCAATTCTCCGTCTGAAGACTTGGCTTCAATCTGTGAAGCTGAGGGAACTAAATCCTCATTCGAAGCGTAGTAAAGGGTTACACGGTAACGGACACGCTTGTTTTGGTCCAAGGCTTTACGCACCTTGCTTTCATAGTAGTTTTGACCAGTCGAATCCTCGGCTTGTGCCTGATTTGCCCAGGCTGTCTGAACAGCAATGTTTTTAGGATTGCTTGTCGAGGCATCAAAACCATCCAAACCACCGATTAAGGCATAGCCTAACAAATGACCTCTATCAACTGCATGGGTATAAGAGCCCTTTAGATTCTTGACCTGATGCCAACCTGGAGGAGTCCAAGAAGTCGAACCATTCCCAGTTTCTTCACGATTCTTGTACTGGCGAGTGGCCTTAGACAAGAGGGCATTAGCTACGGTTGGTACGGTCTCCTTGCCCACTGTCTTTGTTTTATTATCAGCGTAGGGCTTACTTGAAACCTTGGCATTTAGGTTTGTTTTATTACCATTGACGATAAAAGCACCTGATCCGTTCCACTCAAGACTCCCTTTTATTTGGCTTTTGACTGCATCTGTTAAGACGCTTTCTGCCAATGCTTGACCAGGCGCGTCTGGTGATTGACTTTTCTGACTCATTTTTGTCTTAGCAGCCTGATTTCCTAGTTCAGTCTGCTTAATATAATAGCTCCCCGCAGATAAGAGCAATAACACTAGCAAACCAATCAGTGTCTGTCTTGTTTTTTTGTTCATATTTCTCCTCATCTTTAGAAAAAGACTGGTCTCCCAGCCTAATTTCCTGTAAATTTATGAATCAATTCCTGCCATTTTGCTGGAGACAGGATGGCCCATGGATCTTGACCCTTGCCCAAGATTCCATAACCTACCATTAGACCGATTCCTAGGGCTAAAACACCTAAAATCAGTACTATGATGACTAAAAGTAAACGCTTGACTACGTAGCTTGATTTCTTATTCATCTTCATCACTTGCCTCAATCCGCTGAATCTTAGCGCCCAACTGCGCTAACTTCTCATGAAAACGGTAATAACCTCTATCCAAGTGAACCAATTTACCAACTACAGTTTCTCCTTGTGCTACCAAACCTGTCAAAATCAAGGCTGCACTGGCACGAAGGTCAGTAGAAAGAACTTCCGCTCCCTGCAAAGGTTGCCCACCAACAATACGAGCTGTATCACGGATAATCTCCGAGTGCAAGCCCATGCGACGCATTTCTTCTAGATGTTGGAAACGATTTTCGAAGACTGTCTCCACCATAGTTGATTCCCCTTTTGCGACGGTCATCAAGGCTGTAAATTGGGCCTGCATATCTGTTGGAAATCCTGGGTGGGGCAAGGTTTTTACATGAACAGCTTTTAGATTTTCTAGTTGTGAGCGAACGCGAATTCCTTCCGTCTCCTCCGTCACTTCCACTCCCATTTCAAGCAATTTGGCAATCAAGGGACGGTTGTGCTCCCAAACAGCGTCTTTAATCAAGACATCACCACCAGTCATAGCAGCAGCTACCATAAAGGTTCCTGCTTCGATACGGTCTTGGACTACATTGTGAGTCGTACCATGAAGTTTCTCAACACCAGTAATGGTAATAGTCTCTGTACCAGCACCTTTGACCTTGGCTCCCATCTCATTAAGGAGAATGGCTAAGTCAACAATCTCAGGCTCACGCGCAGCATTTTCAATCACTGTGACCCCATCAGCCAGAGTCGCTGCCATCATCAAGTTCTGCGTAGCACCAACACTTGGAAAATCCATATAGATATGGGCACCATGTAAGCGATCAGCCTTGGCTTCGATATAACCAGCTGTCTGACTAATCTTAGCCCCCATAGCTTCTAGACCTTTCAAATGAAGATCAATAGGGCGACTACCAATCGTACAACCACCTGGCATGGATACCTTGGCATGAGCCACACGGGCAAGGATTGGCCCTAATACAACAATGGAGGCGCGCATCTTGCTGACATACTTATAAGGGGCTTCCTCAGTGATGTCGCCAGTAGCATCCACCTCAACAAGATGGGCTTCCTCATCAAAGTCAACCTTGGCATTCAAACCACGAACCACCTGATTCATAATAAAGACATCCGACAAGATCGGTACATTCTGTAAGACTGTCTTTCCTTCACTTGCTAGAATAGTCGCTGCCAACAAGGGCAAGACTGCATTCTTTGCTCCTTCGATGCTTACACTTCCTACCAGACGATTATCGCCACCTTGAACCACAATTTTGTCCATACTCGTTTCCTTTACTCTTGATTTTATAATAATCTTCTAAGCGCTTCTTGCCACAACTGATACAGGCTGATAAAGAAAGAACTCAGGATGTAGCCCATGACAATGCTGAAAAAGGCTACTAGTAAACGAACTTTTCCTGTATTCTCAGTTGTCACTTTTAAAACCTTTTCCCATCTAACAAGATCCTTTAAAAGGTAAAAACTCACATAAATAAAGAGCATGTGACTGCTTAGAGTGAATAATAATTGAACCATTTGACTATTATACCATCTTCTCTGTTTGTGCGCTAGTTTGGAAACTTCCCTTAGAAATTAGGGATTGTTTTTCAAGTAATCAATTGCATCCTGTAGGGTTTTAACTGGCACAATTTTCATATCTGTCTTGATTGTTTTAGCTGCTTCTAGGGCTGTT
Source organism: Streptococcus sp. Marseille-Q6488 (assembly GCF_946902925.1). Lineage (NCBI taxonomy): Bacteria > Bacillati > Bacillota > Bacilli > Lactobacillales > Streptococcaceae > Streptococcus > Streptococcus sp. Marseille-Q6488. Next base: position 33,114 of record NZ_CAMPPZ010000020.1, read on the forward strand.
TGGTAGTTGTTTTTCGCGTCCGGGTGTGCTTTTTGTTCTTCTTCGCTAACAGGATTATCAGGGGCAAAGAAAATAGCGGCACCTTCTCTAGCCGAAGCTACAACTTTCTTATCAATACCACCAATGTCCCCCACATTCCCATCACGGTCAATGGTTCCTGTACCGGCAACAATACGACCATTACGAAGACCTGGGTGAGCTATTTGAGTATAGATAGCTAGACTAAACATGAGACCAGCACTTGGTCCGCCGATACCAGCTGTTGAAAAGCGAATTGGGACATCACTGGTTACTTCTGTACGGTCAATCAAGCCGATTCCAATTCCATTTTTGCCATTTTCCAAGGTGATAATCTTACCTTCTGCGGACTTGGTTTGCCCATCCTCTTCATAGGTGACCTTGACGGAGTCCCCTAGTTTTTGAGAATTGACGTAATCAATCAAGTCTTTGGAACTGTCAAAGGTTTGATCATTGACTGCTGTGACCGTATCGGAGATGTTGAGAATCCCTTTAAAGGTCGAATTATCCGTCACAGTCAAGACATAAACCCCAAGGTATTTAAGTTCAATATCCTTACCAGCTGTTTTTAGCCCTTGATACTTGGCCATATTTTGCGATGTCTGCATGTAGAATTGATTGATCCGCATAAATTCAACATCGGAAGAACCACCTGTGGTCTCCTGGGCACTACGAATATCTGTAAAAGGCGTCAACCAAGCATAAACCATATGAGCTAATGTGGCATGCTGGACACCAACCGTAACAAAGTGATAGGCACCAGCCGCCTGATCTTCTGTGTCATTGATTTTGAGGACTTGGCGAATATCTTCCGAACCACCTGGAACCTCTATATAGTATGGCAAGGGCACTACAAATGCCAAGAAGGTCACAATCAAGGCCGCAATGACATATAAGGGCCATCTAATCTTTTTTTTCATTTCTTATTTCCTCCAAAATACTCTCAGGAACATAGCAAGCAACATCCTGACCAAACTTCAAAAGCTCTCTAACACCGGATGAACTGATATAGAGATGTTCAGGTCGGCTATGTAAATAAATAGTCTCCATATCAGGAGACAGCTGATGGTTGTAGTAATCAAAACTGGCTTCATATTGCAAATCCACCGCATTCCTCAAACCCCGCACCAGGCAAGTAGCTCCCAGTCTTTTTGCGACATCAACCACCAATTCATCATGAGAAGACACAACTTCAACATTTTCCAAATGTTTCACAGCCTTTTCTAACCCCCGTTTACGATTTTCGATAGGGAGAAATCCCTGTTTGTGGGGATTAAAAAAAATACCGACATAGAGCTTATCAAAGAGTTTGCTAGCCCGTTCAATCATATCCAGATGCCCATTTGTCATCGGATCAAATGAGCCTGTGAATAAGCCAATCTTATCTGACATAGACTGTCACCTTACTAATTCCATAAATCTTTTCCTTCCAGATGCCCAGGCAGGCAATTTCTTCTGGAAGTTCAACGGCCTTATCCGTCTCACACACGACCATGACATCTTCAGAAAAAAGCTCCCTCTCAGCCATTTTTTCAATATCTGCTACGATTTGTTCCTTGGCATAAGGAGGGTCTAAGAAAATGAGGTCAAATTCCCCAGATACCTGTTCCAATGCCCTTTCTGCATCCATCTTGAGGAGTTGAAATTTTCCAACTTCCTTGGTCATCTGAATATTTTCAGCCACGATAGCCTGAGCCTTACGGTCTCGCTCCACCAAAACAGCGCTGGACATACCACGCGATACTGCCTCGATAGATAAACCACCACTACCTGCATACAGGTCCAAGACTCGTCCCCCCTCAAAGTAGGGACCAATCATGTTAAAAATGGCTCCCCTAACCTTATCCGAAGTAGGTCTTGTCGTCTTGCCTTCTAGTGTCTTGAGGGGACGTCCCCCATAGATTCCTGATACGATTTTCATACCGTTTATTATACCAAATTATAGGCAAAAAGAGAAAGAAAACCGAACCTTGCGGTTCGATTCTCTACAAAATATTTTCGTAAGTATCGCGAACTTCTTGAGGCCAAACACTTGTTTGCACTTCTCCGATGTGTTTCTTGCGAAGTAGGAACATGGCCATCCGAGATTGTCCAATTCCTCCACCGATTGTCAATGGGAATAGGCCATTCAACAAAGCCTTGTGCCATTCCAATTCTAAACGGTCCTCATCACCAGTGATTTCTACCTGACGGCGAAGGGTTTCTTCATCTACACGAATCCCCATAGAAGACAACTCAAAGGCTCCACCTAAAGACTCATTCCAGACAAGAATATCACCATTTAGACCCTTGTAGCCATTTTCAGACTCACTTGTCCAGTCATCGTAGTCTGGTGCACGTCCATCGTGCGGTTTACCGTCTGGTAATTCACCACCGATACCAATCAAGAAGACAGCGCCAAATTCTTTACAAATAGCATTTTCACGTTCTTTCGGTGTCAAATCTGGGTAGCGTTCTACCAACTCTTCTGTGTGGATAAAGGTGATTTGTTTTGGCAAGATAGACTCGATGTCATAACGGGCTTCAACAGCTAGCTCAGTCAGGCGAATAGCCTTGTAAATCTTCTCAACTGTTTCTTTTAGATAAGCGATATTCCGTTTACCATTTGGGATAACTTTCTCCCAGTCCCACTGGTCAACATAAACAGAGTGGGTCGCATCCAACGAGTCTTCGTCCGGACGAAGGGCCTTCATGTGGACGAAAAGACCTTCACCTTCACCGAAACCAAAACGAGCCAAGGTATGGCGTTTCCATTTTGCAAGCGAATGCACCACTTCATAAGTAGCATCAGGGATTTGGAGAACCTTGACCGATACGGCATTCTCAACACCTGATAAGTTGTCCTGCATCCCGTCGCCGACCCTGCTCAAGATAGGACCTTGAACTTCGACAACTTCTAACTTATCTTTCAAATACTGGGTAAAAGTGTTTTTGACAAAGGAAATTTCTTCTTGTTGATGGATAAAACTTTTCTTCATAAACTACTCCTCAAAAATTAGTTAAAAGCATTATACACCTATTTCCAAGAAAAGAAAAGAGAAAATTTAAAAAAATCAGTGTCACTCAAAACACTGATTTCATAGACCTTTTAGTCATTGCGACCGAAGATACGTAGAATACTTAGGAAAAGATTGATAAAATCAAGATAGATGCTGAGAGCCATTGACACAACCCAACCTGTCGCTACACGACCTTGTGATTGTTCATAAGCAAGGCGAATCTTTTGGTTATCCCAAGCAATCAACCCTGAGAAGACCAAGACCATGGCCACGCTAATCATATAATCAAAGAAACCACTAGCCAAGAAAATATTGACTACCATAGCAATCAGTAAACCAATGAGAGCTGCCATCATCGCTCGACCAATCCCACTCAAGTCTTTCTTGGTGAAGATACCGACTGCCGCCATGACAAAGAAGAGAAGGGCGCTCGATACAAAGGCAGATAAAACTGTACCCGGAGTATAGAAAGCCACCACAAAACTAAGTGTAAAGCCGTTTAAAACGGAGTAAAGTAAAAATACTGGAAGAGCAGCTGGACTATTTCTTGAAGCCATACTACTGGCAACGAAAACCAAGGCCAACTCCGCAAAAGTAGCAATGGTCAACCAGAGACGCCCCTGCATCAAAAAGTAAACTAACTGAGACTGAAAGACCGTCAACATAAGGCCTGATACCAAAGCAGATAGTCCGATTCCCAGACCAACAAAGGCATAAACCTTAGCGTAAAATTGATTGAGACCTGCACGGTCATGTATAATAGTGTGATTCATCCTTTTCTCCTTTTCTATGAACATCTTTCCTTGATTATAACAAAAAAAGTTAAAATTAGCTTAAATGGAAGATTAAAATACCGGCTGCAACCGCAACATTCAAACTCTCCGCCTGCCCCTTCATACTAATGTGAACCAACTGGTCTGCACTTTCAGCCATGAGGGGACTAATTCCTTGACCCTCATTTCCCATAACTAGTACAAAATTTTCTATAGAAGGCAGTTCTCTGTAATCAACAGAATCTTTAGATAGGGTTGTGGCTAGCACTGGGATAGCTACCTTTTTAGCTTTCTCGAGAATCGCTTGGCTCGACATCCGGTAAATAGGCAGATGAAAATGACTGCCTTGCATGGAACGTAGAGTCTTGAGACTGTATATATCTGCCGATTTATCTGAAACAATTACTCCAGTAAAACCTGCTGCATCCGCAGTCCGAATGATCGTTCCCACATTCCCAGGATCTTGCACATCTTCCAAAAACAAGAACTTGCCCTGTCTAAAGTCAGCTTGTCCTACTTCTTCTTTTTGAACCACGGCAACAATTCCTTGTGGAGTCTGAGAATCCGCCAAATCTAGCAAAATATCCTCTGACACCCAGACAGTTTGCGGAAACGAGGCTAACTGATTTCGGTAATTTTCTAGGGCAAAGATTTTCTCAATCGTTACTCCAGCTTGAACAGCTTCTTCAAACAAGTGCCAGCCTTCAATCAAATAAGCAGACTTGCGGTATTTTTTTTGGTGTAATTTCTTGGCATTTTTTACCACAGAATTGGCTTTTGAGGTTATAATAGTCATAGAAATATTATAACACAATCAAAGGGGTTTGGTATGCAAAAGGTTAGAATGATTGCCCAAGGTAGGGTGCAGGGAGTCGGCTTTCGTTGGGGTGTTTACAGCCTGGCACTTGAAATTGGTGGCATCACAGGCCGAGTATGGAATAACGACGATGGCACAGTGGAAATCTTAGCCCAAGCAGACTCATCTGCTATCATGGCAAAATTTATCCAAAAAATCCGCAAAGGACCCACACCTTTTTCAAAAGTCAGCTACTTAGATATCAAACTAAGCAACTTTCCTCCCTACTCTGACTTTAAAATCGCAAATTAGGTCTCTAGAACTATTGTATATTTTGTAAAAAAACAGTAGAATAGAAAGGTATAATTTTTAAAGAAGGAATAAAAACAGTGAAATCTATTAAACGTTTTGCACTCTCAGCTATGGGAGTGGCTATGTTGCTTGTCTTGACTGGCTGTGTCAATGTCGATAAAACCACAGGTCAGCCGACAGGATTTATTTGGAATACCATCGGAGCGCCTATGGCTGAAGCTATCAAGTACTTCGCTACTGATCAAGGTCTAGGCTTTGGTGTCGCTATCATCATCGTAACCATTATCGTGCGCTTGATTATCTTGCCACTTGGTATCTACCAATCATGGAAGGCAACGCTTCACTCTGAAAAGATGAACGCCCTCAAGCACGTCCTTGAGCCACACCAAACGCGTCTCAAGGAAGCGACTACTCAAGAAGAAAAACTCGAAGCCCAACAAGCTCTCTTTGCTGCTCAAAAAGAGCACGGTATCAGCATGTTTGGCGGTGTAGGATGTTTCCCTATCCTCCTTCAAATGCCTTTCTTCTCCGCTATCTACTTTGCTGCCCAACATACTGAAGGGGTTGCTCAAGCAAGCTACCTAGGAATTCCTCTAGGTTCTCCAAGTATGATTTTGGTTGCCTGTGCTGGTGTCCTTTACTATCTTCAATCGCTCCTTTCACTTCACGGAGTAGAAGACGAAACGCAAAGAGAACAAATCAAGAAAATGATTTACATGAGCCCACTCATGATTGTCGTCTTCTCCCTCTTCTCACCAGCTAGTGTCACACTTTACTGGGTTGTCGGTGGTTTCATGATGATTCTCCAACAATTTATCGTCAACTATATCGTTCGTCCAAAACTTCGCAAAAAAGTCCGTGAAGAACTAGCCAAGAACCCACCAAAAGCAAGTTCTTTCTCTACACCAAGTGGACGAAAAGACGTTACCCCCGAACAACCAACTGCTATCACAAGCAAGAAAAAACACAAAAATCGCAACGCTGGAAAACAACGTTCGAGATAAGAAGAAAAAGGCTTAGCTGGTTTGCTAAGTCTTTTTGCAAGTCAAAAGCCCGATGTTTCCATCAGGCTTCTTTTTTATCCATGTACACGTTTCATATAATCTTGATAACTTTCGGTATCCATGAGTTGTTTAGCGTTCTTGACGCGGTCTGCTGTTGGTGGTTTGACTCCTTCAAGTGAGTATGGAATTCCCAATTCACGCCATTTAAACTCACCCATGGTATGATATGGTAGAATTTCAAACTTATCAACATTTTTGAGGGTCTTGACGAACTTACCAAGTTCAATCAAGTCATCATCTCTATCTGTCAAACCTGGAACTAGCACGTGGCGAATCCAGACAGGCTTTCCAATATCTGATAGATACTGGGCACAAGCCAAGATATTTTTATTTGTTTGGCTAGTGACAATTTTGTGCTGTTCTTCGTTGATTTCCTTGATATCCAAGAGAACCAAGTCAGTGACAGCCATGAGTTTGTCAAACTTTTCAAGGTAACGTGGTTTATTACGGAAAGGAAGGGCACAGGTGTCCAAAGTACAGTGGATTCCTTGTTCCTTAGCCTTGGTAAAGAGGGCAATCAAGAAATCAATCTGCAAGAGGGCTTCTCCTCCACTGACTGTAATCCCACCCTTATTTCCCCAGAAACCGCGGTAGCGCAAGGCCTCTGTCAAGACATCATCTACCGTCCGTTCACGTGACTTATTGGACTCCATAGCCCAAGTGTCAGGGTTGTGGCAATACTGGCAACGCATGTGACAGCCCTGCAAAAAGACAATAAAGCGAATACCAGGCCCATCTACTGACCCAAAGCTTTCTGTCGAATGCACCATTCCTGTCACTTGTCCATAATCAATTGTTTCTTCAGACATATCGTTACCTTCCTTGAAAACGTTTTATAGTTTTATTATATCACGACTTGAAGGAAAAACAAGATTTTTGCCTATTTTTTAGAAAGCAATCTGTTTTTCAATTTCATTTTCAATGACTTATCATTTTATTCTTCAAAATCAAAGCCATACAAGGTTGCAAAATAGTCCTCAGGGCGCTCTGCACGGCGGATTTGACGGGCTTTTCCTTCTTCAGTATAAAGGATTTCCGCAGAGCGAAGTTTGGCGTTGTACTGGTAGCTCATTGAAAAACCATGGGCACCTGTATCATGAATGACCAGCAAATCACCGATTTCTGTATGAGGCAGTTCGCGATTCACTGCAAATTTATCATTGTTTTCACAGAGTGAACCAACCACATCTACCACTTCAGCTGGTCCATCTGGATGGGTCACATTAGTAATATGATGGTAGGCTCCGTACATAGCTGGACGCATAAGATTGACTGCTGATGCATCCACACCCAGATAGGTACGGTAGGTTTTCTTCTTATGAGTGACTCTTGTGACCAAAGCACCGTGAGGGGCTAACATAAAACGACCCAATTCGGTATAAATCTTAACCTGACCAAGACCTGCTGGCGTAAGAACCTCTTCATACACCTTACGAACTCCCTCACCAATCAAGGCAATATCGTTCGGCTCCTGGTCAGGACGATAATTGACACCAATACCGCCAGAAAGATTGATAAAGTCTAGCGAAATGCCCAACTTTTCCTTAATTTCAACAGCCAATTCAAAAAGCTGACGCGCCAACTCTGGATAGTAGAGTTGGGTGACGGTATTGGATGCTAGAAAGGAGTGAATCCCAAAAGTCTTGGCTCCTTTTTCCTTCAAGATGACAAAGGCTTCAAAGAGCTGGTCCTTGGTCATGCCAAACTTGGCTTCTCCAGGATTGTCCATAATGTCTGTTCCTAGCTCAAAAACGCCACCAGGATTGTAACGACAAGAGATAATTTCTGGAATGCCTGCTGCTCGCTCCAGATGTTCAATATCTTCAAAGGCATCCAAGTTAATGGTCGCACCCAATTCACGCGCATAGGCATATTCCTTATCTGGCGTATTGTTTGAAGAGAACATAATCTCAGAACCTGGAAAATTCAGTTTATGACTCATCAAAAGCTCCACATAACTAGAGCAGTCCACACCACAACCTTCCTCTTGAAGAATTTTCAAAATAGCTGGGGTTGGAGTAGCCTTAACTGCAAAATATTCCTTAAAGCCCTTGTTCCACGAAAAGGCTTGGTTGACGGCCCTTGCCTTCTCACGAATCCCCTTCTCATCATACAAGTGAAAAGGAGTTGGGAACTCGGCAACAATCTTTTCCAAGTCTTTTTTATTGATAAATGGTGTTTTCATAAGTTTCCTTCTATTCTATTTGCAAAGAAAGGCTGGGACAATCGTTCCAACCTTTAGTTCTATTTCTTATTTATCTTCGTCAAAGATATTACCAACCTCAACATCGATAGCTTGGTTCTTGACATCAATATTGGTTACCTTCAAGAGTGACTTGTAGTCAAACTGCTTTTCGCGTTCTTCTTGGGCATTGTCCGCAAAGACCGCTACACCTGCCAATTCTGAATCAAACTCACGCAAGAGACTGATCATCCCGTTGACAGTTCCTCCGCCTTTCAAGAAGTCATCCACAATCAAGACACGACTGCCTGCCTTGAGACTGCGTTTTGAAAGGAACATTTTCTCAATACGGTCACCACTTGAACCGGATACATAGTTGACGCTGACAGTTGAACCTTCGGTAATTTTCAGGTCACGGCGCACAATAACAAAAGGAACATTGAGGACATTGGCAACTGCATTTGCAAGTGGAACACCCTTGGTCGCTACTGTCATAACCGCATCAATCTTTTGGTCCATAAAGCTCTTGGCAATAATGCGACCAATATTTTTCAAGATGGCTGGTGTACTAAGCAAATCAGACAGGTAGATATAGCCACCTGGCAAGATACGGTCACTTTCTGACAACTTGGCACGTAAGTCCTCAACCATTTCCTTGGCATCATGACTTGAGATTGATGGTGTGAAAATGACACCACCACCAGCACCAGTTACAGTCTGGATGTGGCCGATTTCAATTTCCTCAAAGGCGCGTTTGATAATGACGATATCTTCTGAGATGGATGATTTAGCAGATTCGTACTTTTCAGCAAAAGTATTGAGACTAGTTAGTTTATAAGGATTATTAATCAAATAGTTGGAAATGACAACCATCCGATCACTTCTTCTTAATTTCATTTCTATTTCCTATTCCATTTTTATTCAAAAAATCAAAAAGCAAACTAGAAAGCTGGTCGCTGACGATTCAAAACACTGTTTTGAGGTTATCGATAGAACTGACAAAGTCTGTAATATACCTACATATATACATACGACAAGGCGATGTTACCCTAGTTTGAAGAGATTTTCGAAGAGTATTCATTTTTGTCTTTTACTTATTATACCATATTCACATAAAAAAACGAACATTCTTGTCCTAAAAAATGCTCATTTTTCTTAAATTATTAATCTAAATCTGGTTTATAGAAGGAACGATTGTCCATAGCGAAGATTTTATTGGTCATCTCTCCCTTATCCACCAAAGCAAGAGCTGTTGACATCATCATCATGCTAGCATCCAGATTGTCAATCATATGGATAATCTCTGCTTCCATAATGCGTGGACGGACCGGGCTTCCATACTCAAGCAAGCCGTGGTGACTAAGGATGACGTGACGAAGCAGAACGACTTCTTCCTTGGTATCATCAATGCCAAGTTCCATCACTGTCTTGGTAATTTCGCTATCAATCAAAGCAATATGCCCAAGAAGATTACCTCGCACTGTATACTCAGTCTGGTCTGGTCCCGTCAACTCAATGACTTTAGCCAAGTCATGCAGCATAATCCCCGCATAGAGCAGGCTCTTATTGAGCTGAGGATAGACTTCGCTAATAGCATCTGCCAAACGCACCATGGTTGCCGTATGATAGGCCAAACCCGTTTCAAAGGCATGGTGGTTGGTCTTGGCAGCTGGATAGGAGTAGAATTCCTTATCATACTTGGTGTAGAGATTTCGGACAATCCGTTGCCAAACAGGATTTTCAATTTTAAAAATCATTTGCGACATATAGTCACGGATTTCCTTAACATCAACTGGTGACTTGACCTTGAAATCAGCTGGATCATTGGGTTCGCCAGATTGAGGTAGGCGGAGAGTAATTTGATTGACTTGAGGGGTGTTGTTATAAACTTCTCGGCGCCCTTTCATGTGGACAACCTTACCTGCGGTAAAGGCCTCAACGTTATGAGGTTGGGCATCCCAGAGCTTCCCATCAATCTCGCCACTATCATCTTGGAAGGTAAAGGCTAGGTAGTTTTTCCCAGCTCGAGTTTGCCTCAGGTCAGCTGATTTGATTAGGTAAAAGCCTTCAAACAGCTCATCTTTTTTCATGTGACTAATCTTCATATTCTTCCTCATTTTCTTGGAAATGGAGTAGATCAAGCGCAGGCTCGCCTTCTGACAACTCAATGTGACGGAGCGTCCGCTCGATAGCTGTGGTGCGACGGTTTAATAATTCATCAATATTGCCAGAGGCATGTTGGAGATGCTTTTGTGCCTTGACCAGAATACCACCAAACTTGCCAAACTCGGTCTTGACGCTGGCAAGAGTCTTACTGATATGGTCGGCACTCTTTTGGATATTGAGAGTTTTGAAGCCAACTGATAGGGAATTGAGGAGAGCTGACAGGGTACTTGGACCTGCGACAATAATCTGCTCCTCCCGTCTCAAATCATCAAAGAAGACCGGATTGCGGACAATTTCTGAGTAGAGACCTTCTGTCGGAACAAACAAAACTCCAAAATTGGTTGTCCGAGGTGGTGCTATGTACTTGATCTTGATATCCTTAGCAAAGCGCTTGACGCTTGCTAAAAGCGATTTACGACAGCGTTCGATTTCGTCCTTGTCACCTGCTTCATAGGCTTCTTCCAAGCGGTAATAATCTTCCAATGGAAACTTGGAGTCAACTGGTAAGTAGACATATTCCTGGTCGCCTTGCCCAGGTAACTTGATAGCGTACTCCACTCGTTCACTGGAGTTTTCAACCGTTGCATATTCTCGTTCATACTGGGCAGGAGTCATGATGTCTTCGATGATTTGCCCCAGTTGCAATTCTCCCAGGATTCCTCGCGTCTTGGTTCCAGATAGAACCTTGTTGAGAGCACCAACATCGCGGGCAACTGTCTGCATTTCTCCCAGACCACGATTGACCGACTCCAGTTGTTTGGAAACTGTCTCAAAGGAAGCCTGCAAGCGCGTCTGCAAGGTCTTTTCTAGTTTTTCCTCGACCGTTTGGCGCATTTGTTCCAAGCGTTGCTCATTTGATTCCTGCAGGGCTTGGAGGCGTTGGTCAGTCTTATCTCTAGTTTGGAGGAGATTATCTGTCATTTCTTGACGGACCTGAGTCAGACCTTGGTGCAATTCCATTCGCACTTCTTGCAAACGGTCACTGACAGCCACTTCCAAGTCTTTTTGATCCAGCTGGCTGGCTTGTCTGGCTTGCTCAAAGCGATAATCCAACTGGTCTGATAGATGATCTGCCTGATCCTCCAAGCTCTCGCTTAAGTGTTTTTCTTGCTTATCCTGCCTTTGCCAAATCAGAAAGAGTCCAGCTAGGTTGGCAAGCAATAATAGAACAAGTAAACTTTCCATCCTACCTCCTGTCCTTGCTATGCAGCACGACCACATAGCCATCTGGGCAAGTCACCGAAACTTCCCTATCTATATATTCGTTAGAAGCGTACACTTTTTTAAAGAAAAAATTTTCCTCTGTCAACTCATACTTGGCACCAAGAATGGTCAGCTGGCTATCTCGAACTGGCATAAAAGCTAGATAGTCGTAGTCTGAACGGGGTTCAAGCTGACTGATCCCTTCTGGACAATAGGCAATCAAATTTTGTCCATCCTCAATTTCTATCTGGCGCATATAAGGCGCCAACTTGGGATTGCTAGGAAGAAAAACATTGGCCAGCATGTGATCAATACGACCACCCAAAGCACCAAAAATAGTAACCTCAGCCTGAGGATTTTTCTCAAAAATAGTCAAGAGAGCCAATTCCAAATCTGTATCATCTTTTTCTGGTCGGGCTTGGACAAAATGCTGGGCACGTTTTTGAATCACCTGTCGCTCTTCTGCAGTGACAGAATCAAAATCTCCAACCGCTAGATCTAGTGGAAGTTTTTCCTCTAAAACCCAGAGCGAGCCTCGATCTACACCGACAAAGCAATCAAAGTCTGTCCGGTAGTGACCGCGGTCTCCGCCTGCAAAAACTGCAACCCTAGTCCAGTTGTTTTCTGAGAGTTTGTACTCGCTCATTGACATCTCCCTTAAAGACATAGGAACCTGCTACAAAAATGGTCGCACCAGCTTCTTTAGCTTGGGCAATAGTTTGGTCATCAATCCCGCCATCCACTTCGATTTCAAAGTTCAAACCTTTTTCCTTACGAAGAGCAACCAACTCACAGACCTTATCCATGGTCTCTGGTAGAAAGGCTTGTCCACCAAAGCCTGGGTTAACCGTCATGACTAAGACTTGGTCAACTAGGTGAAGCACATGCTTAATGGCTTCAACTGGTGTGCCAGGATTGATAACGACTGAAGGCTTAACTCCGAGTGAACGAATCTTTTGGAGGGCACCATGAATATGAGGCGTTGCTTCCACATGGATACTGATAATATCCGCACCTGCACGCGCAAAGTCCTCTAAATGATGCTCAGGGTTTGACACCATCAAGTGGCAATCGAAAACCATCTTGCTATGAGGGCGAAGAGCTTCGACCACACCCGCACCAAAACTGATTTGCGGTACAAAATGACCATCCATAATATCGATATGGGCATACTCTGCCCCAGTTGCTTCTAGGCGTTTAATTTCACGTTCAAAGTTGGCATAATCTGCTGCCAGAATTGACGGAGCAATCTTGTATTGAGACATAGGTTTCTCCTTATTTTGGAATTTTTTTGCTGACCTTTTTATATGTTTCTCTGCGATTTTCAATTTCGCTGAGGAATTGCAGGTAGTTGTCAAAACGGAAGCTGGCAATAACACCTTCTTCCACTGCTGGCTTGACCGCACAAGACGGCTCATGGGTATGGGTACAAGTGCGAAATTTGCAGTCTCGACTGACAGTAGCAATCTCTGGAAAGGCCTGATTGAGGTCTTCCGCCGTTGATACTTCGTAGTCCAAGGATGAAAATCCTGGTGTATCTGCGATTTTGCCCCCATTGAGGTTGTAAAAACTAACAGCTCGAGTGGTATGACGACCGCGACCCAAACTGTCTGAGATCTCTCCTGTTTCAAGATTGAGGTCTGGTGCGATTTTATTGAGAAGGGTTGACTTACCAACACCTGTCTGCCCCATAAAGACTGTAATCTTACCTGTTAACAAAGGCAGGAGTTCCTCCTTACTGGTCACAAAGTCATAGCCGATGTCACCATAGGTCTGTTGATAAAAATCCAGTTCTTCCCTATCTTCCAGCAAATCCATTTTGGAAATATAGACGATGGGATGAATACCCTTGTGCTCCAAAAGAACTAAGAACCGATCCAGCAAATTGCTGTTGAAGTCCGGTTCCTTGACGGACATGATCACCACGGCTTGGTCAATATTAACAATAGGCGGACGAACCAAACTGTTTTTCCGTTCGTAAATTTTGAGGATATAGCCTTCTGAATTTTCCTCGGCAGAAAAATCTACCCAGTCCCCAACGTAAGGAGTATGACCTTTTTTACGAAAATTCCCACGCGCACGTGTCTGATAAACCTGACCCTCACTCTCCACATAGTAGAATCCTGCCAGGGCTTTAATAATTTGTCCTTGCATCTTAGAGTCCTTGCCCCTTAAGTGCATCTGCTAGACCGGCAAATTCTGCCAAGCTGAGAGCTTCCCCACGCACACTTGGTGACAAGCCTGCTTGGTCCAAAGCCTTGATCAGCTTGTCCTTGACTTCCTCAGTCTTGCCAAAGTAACCTGTCAAGTTATTCCACAAGGTCTTGCGACGATGGGTGAAACTTGCCTTGGAAACCTTAAAGAAGAAGCTCTCGTCTTCCACTGCTACAGCTGGTTCTGGACGGCGTACCATTTTCAAAATAGCTGAGTCCACATTTGGCGCTGGCACAAAGACCGTACGAGGCACGATAAAGGCAACCTTGGCAGTCATGTAATACTGCACAGCGATTGACAAACTGCCATATGCCTTGGTATTTGGTTGAGCGGAAATGCGGTCCGCTACCTCTTTTTGCATCATGACCACAAACTCACTAAAAGGAATTCCGCTCTCGATCAAGTGCATGAGAATAGGCGTCGTGATGTAGTAAGGCAAATTAGCCACTACCTTGATTGGCAGGTTAGGATTTTTAAAATTCTGGATATGTTGCGCCAAGTCAACCTTGAGAATATCCTCGTTGACAACGGTCACATTATCAAAATCACGCAGGGTATCTGCTAGGATTGGCACCAAACGATGGTCAATTTCAAAGGCCATGACCTCTGCTGCACGCTCAGCCAAAAACTCCGTCAAGGCACCAATCCCTGGCCCGATTTCGATGACATTAACCTGGCCATCAATCTCAGCCGTATCCACGATTTTTTGTAGAATATTGGTATCCGTCAAGAAGTTTTGCCCGAAAGACTTTTTAAAGGTAAAACCGTGACGCTCCAGCACTGCCTTGGTCACGCTATAATCTGCAATTCTCATCTATTCTCTTTTCTATTATCTGTTACTACTATTGTAACACATTCCCCTTGTATTTTGGGGGTGAAAATCATACCAAAAAACTATCTTTCCTCATGAAGAAAGATAGTTTTGGAAATCTTTAAAGGGGGACTGAGCGGTTCTCTCGAAACATACGTTCATACTCTTCGAAAATCAAATTCAAACCACGTCAGCTTCACCTTGCCGTACTCAAGTACAGCCTGCGGCTAGCTTCCTAGTTTGCTCTTTGATTTTCATTGAGTATCAAAAAATCAGCTTCTTGATAACTTCGATTTTCAGGTAGGGTCAAATCTACATCCTCCTCCACATCGTCCACTGTCAATTCAACCGTTTGAGGTAAATTTTTCAAACGATAATGCTTTTGCCTTTGCCCTTCAATGCTAGCAAAATCAAGCAAATAGCCATTCACTCGGATTTGAACTAAAAGGAGATGATTGGTCATATTTTCCATGATGAGGATATCTTCTAAACCACCTCTGGCACTAGGATAATCAGATACCCTGCGAATACGGATTTTTTCACACATGAGCAAGCTCCCTCATATCAATGATTTCATCGTCCTTATTCCAGACTAGGGGATTATGAGTCGCAATGATGATCATTCGATTTTCATCTTTCAAGCCCACCAAGAGATTCATAACCTCCTCTGAATTTTCAGGATCAAGAGCTGCTGTTGGTTCATATGCCAAAATCAAGGGTGGATTTTTCAAAATAGTCTTCGCAAGGGCAACTCGTTGTGCCTCTCCCCCAGATAAAGTATAAATTTTTTGTTCCAAATCCAAATACCCTAGATTAACCTTTTCTAAAGCCTCCACTTGCCTTTCCAAACGTTCTACTTTTGAGATTTTCTGACCAACAAAGCCCAAATCCAAATTCTCTTTGATTGATTGGTTTTCTAAAAGGCCAAAATTTTGAAAGAGATAGCCCATCTGGTCTCGAAAATACTCACGAGTGGGAATGGTTTTTAAATCTTTCCCCTGATAGAGAACCCTTCCACCATCTATCTTTTCTAGCTTTCCTAAGATATTCAGCAGCGTCGTCTTTCCGCTCCCACTCTTCCCGATTAAGGCATAGACCTTGCCCTTCTCCAGCTTGAGGTTTAAACCAGAGAAAATCGCGCGGTCATTAAACTTCTTTTCCAATCCTTGAATATCAATCATCTTATTTTCCTTTCAATACTGCCATGCTACCAGCTTCTTCTTTTTTGTCCTGCCTTACTAAAATCAACAGAGCGTTAAGCGTAAACAAAGCTACAACTAGAGCGCTAATCAAGCTATCTCCTGTCAAAACACTAGATAGGATTAGCCCAAGTAAGAGAACTCCTCCTTGCGCCAGTAAATACTTGCCATGAAGCTCATAGATTGTCATACCAGAAAGACGTTTAATCATGAGCTCCCGTCTGAACTGCTCAAAATAGAGAAGACTCATGGAATCAAATAACAAGATAGCCGTAGACAGGGTCAAAATCGTCCCAATAAGGAGAGAGTAAAACTCCACCCGTTTGTCATTTAGTACCTTGGCAAAAAATAGCTGGCTTTTTACCAAGTAAGAGACCTTGTGATACAGACCTTGCTCTTTTAGAGCGGTGATGCTGTCTCCATATCGATCTAGTTTCAAGGCACTATTAGCCGTAGTTCCCCACAACATCCCTGCAACAGGTCTTGTTCCAGTCGCTTGCGGCGTTAGAACTACAATAATCGGATCTTTTAGGTACTGACGTGTTGTCTTGTACCCATCATTATAGAGGAAACGTTCCTGTCCTGTTTCTGTAAAATCTAGCCTTAGCTGTGGAAGGTAGTGTTTCCGACTCGTCACTTCTACACTTTCAGATGAAAATCTTTGCAGGTAATCTGTAAATAATCCTTGGTAGTAGGCAGACTGCTCTCGCAAGCTCTCAGGCAAGATCAGCCCAAACTCTCCCTCAGACAAGTTTTGCATCTTATCCATAAACTCTGAAGAAACGGTAATCTTTTCTTCTATCAGATAGCGCGGTGAGACATAGATAACATTCCCTGACGGTGTGTAGTCACTGAGACGATTGCCATCTAGGTCCACTTCTGCTCCATCTGAGAAATTGTCAACATTGCTCATAATATAAAAAGAGTCTGTATTGGCTAACCGTTCTTCAGTAAATGTCTGCCACTCACGATTATCCTTACGCATTCCTTCTTCATCGGCAAATGCACTAGACCAACCAAAGGATAGACGGTAACGGTCTGAGGACTGGCTCCATTTATCGCTTGCCTTCTCCATCTCCTGCATTTCACGGTAGTGAGGTAGGAGAGTAGTTGCACTCGAACCGACCACCAGCACGGCCAAGAGTTGCCCCATCATCATCAATGTCATCATACGTTTGAGAGGGAGTTTCCCTTTCAAGAGATCCACCAGACTATTTCCCTGTAAACCAAGTAGATACACGACACTTAGTAAGGTAGAAATCCCTGCCAAGGTCAAGCCATAAAGTAGAAGAGCAATGATGACAAGTTGCACCGTTGCCATAAACAAGGCACCTTGATACCAGAGAAGCCCCAATCCCACAAGACTGGATACCAGCACTGAGCAGATAAGCTGTCTCACATCTTCTAACACTGGTCTGAGAGCCACCCCAAACAAGCTCTCACCAGCGATTAAGCGAATCCCTGCTTGACGAAGGGATTTGATCCGATAAATCAGGGTCAAACTCATAAAGGTCAGCAGAAAAATAGCTAAACTCAGTAGCACCATAGGGGTGGCCGTCAATAGTAAGACTATCGAAAATGGATCTTCTCCATTCGAAACAAAGCCTTGATAACCAAGCTCTTTCAAGGTGGTCTGTAAACTCACTCCATCCAAACTTCCTGATACAATCAAGTAAGACCCTAATAAATCACTCGTTTCTGCACTATCCTTGGAGGAAATGGTCAGACCTTCTGGAAGCTCTCCCTGACCATAAGTGGCATAGGTAAAGCGTGTTTCTCCAGCTTCATTTGGCTCAACAATCCGACGAGCGATGAGACTATTGTGCTCTACCGCCAAGTGACTCAAAGCCTCTGTCACCTTTTCGTGACTAGCTACTGATTGATTTATCACCACTCCTGTCACATCAACAGAAGGATAGTTACCAAATAAAATCTCTTCTCGATGGTCAACAGAAGTTATCACCATATAAAGCGATACCAATACCATTGAAATCAAAATAAATAAGCGTTTCATCATTTCCTCCAAAAAGTTACTTGGTCACTTAGTGAGAAGGTGACCACAGTCACTGCCATGTTAAGAAGTTTATTAAATTCTTTCTACTAGCAACATCTTCAAATATATTATATCCGTTTTTTCAAGAAGTATCAAGGACGTCAATGTCCTTAAAATCTAACTATTTTATATTATTTTTAGCTTATATCTAAAAAAACAGCTCTAAAGACGAACTTTAGAACTGTTTTGATGTAAGAACAAGGACATTTTTGTCATTGCTTCACGATATTTATAAATATTCTTACCCTATTATAAAACGAAGGACACATAAAAAGGTGCCTATTTGATGTACTCTGATTGCAAAATACCACAAAGTAAATTTAACATAATCTCCAATCATTCGTATAAACAATTGTGTGAAACTAATCCGAGAAAAATCAATCACTAGTTGTCAGAGACTTTTTTAGGATTATTGTTTATTACTCGCAAATGGTAAACACGGATTATTCCTACTACTATGAGAACAACTAAATAAGACTGAGTACAGAATTATTTCTTTAAATTATTCGTTTCCTTCTTTATAAAACGGATATGTAACTATTATACCCAAAGTACTAATTATAATTTTAAAGATTGCACCTAAAATATTTAAAGTTGATAAATCAAGTATTCCGTGTATTAGGTATAGTAGACAGAAAAAGAATGGAAGGTATTTTTTTAATTTTTTCATAAACTATAGTGCTATCAAGGTCAAAGCTTTAGCTACTGTCCAAGCCATCCAATCTGGCATACCTGCACGCTTACAAGCCTGGTAGATTCCATCTTCAATCCAACCAGTAAAGTGTTCTAGTGTACTCAATATGGCATTCAATCCTATATATTGATTTATCCATCTTTTAACATTCGAAGGGAGTTTACTATAACCTTTTCGAATAGCTGTAACTGAAAAAGACCACTTTCCTCTGTCCATTTTAGCAGCTTGGATATCCTCTTGCGAAACAGTATCTTTATCAAATTCTAATATACGTCCGTTATCTACGTAGATATGTTTTCCTTCACTATTAGTTACCGTAGAACGTTTTGAAACTTGAGTTGCTTTATCCGAAACTGAATATGTAGAAGCAAAAGCAGTTGCAGATGGGAGAGCAACAGTACTTAATGTTAAAAAGCAACTTAAAACAATTGCTGTTTTTGTTAAAATCTTATTTTTCATTTTATTTTCTCCTCGAAATATACATTTTTATCATAACTATCCTAATAAACTGACACTTTGCCCTAAAGAATCTATTTTGAAACTAAGTAGACATAACTAAATTTTATTTAAACCACCAAGTAACTAGATAAAATAAACTAAAAAAGTTCATACTGTAATCTCCTTTCACATTTTAATTAATTATAAATTATTCTTAAATAAACTCAAAGGACATCAATGTCCTTAAAATATAACCATTTCGTGCCATTTTTAGCTTATATCTAAAAAACAGCTCTAAAGACGAACTTTAGAACTGTTTTGATGCAAGAACAAGGACATTTTTGTCACTGATTCACTATGTTTATAAATATTTTTTTAAATCTTCTTGCCATTGTTTCTCCAACATAGTAACTAAATAAGAATTTTCTATTATATCAGCAAATAGCTTCGATTTCTGATAGAACTGTTCGGCAGAAACATAATCATTGTTTATTATTAGAGATAATTTCCACTCCAACATTAATATAATTGGTTTCTTCTGGAAATCTTGTGTTTTTTCCATTATATGATTAAGGCTAAAGATATAAGCTTCTAGTGAATCATAAGACGACAAATTATCCAAACAGGCTAGACCCGAAAACAAAGTGCTACTTAAAGCAAACAGATATTCTGGTGCAATTAATTCTACATGATTTGTCAAACGAACTAAAAACGAATGAATTCTGTTAATTTCTTCAATCTGATTTTGACCTTGTTTTATCTTTGTAAGCACTATAGCAAAATATAAGTTGATAACTTCTAATTCATTTATCAAAAACAATTCCTTATCATAAATTGTTTTAAAATAATCGTCCAGTACGGTTTCCCCATATTCTGGTCGTCCGCTTCGAATAACATCTATCGTTGCTCTAGTAGCTTCAAACCATATTTTTTCCTCATTAGGAAGTTGCTCATAAAATAAATCCTCTATCTCTTCCAAACACGCTTCCTTCTTATCATACTCCTCTTCTTTACCATAGATTGGTTCACGTAAAATCTGGTATTTCAATTCCAAATAAGCAGGAGGAAGAGCAGAAAAATCCGGCATAAGACTATAAGCTGGAACTCCTAGCCGGCGAGCAATATAGTCTAACTTGGGCAAACTCGGTTGCGAAGCTCCACTTTCAATTCGCGACAGTTGACGAACTGTCAGTTCTTGCTCATCTCCACAAAAATCTGGACGACTAATTCCTTTCTCTATCCGAATCTCTTTGATTTTTTGACCAATTAACATCAGACGCCTCCTCTTCTACCTGCTTCGAAAAATACTGTGAAACTTAAAAAATTGTAACGGCTACATCTTTCCTACTCATAAGATTTCATAGCTTCTTCCACTTCTGCCAAGGTGACTCCAAACAACTCTAAGCGCTTGAGGAGTTGCTTGCCGTTAGAATAGCCAATTCGGAGAGCCTCTCCTAGATATTCTCGTCGCTTACGGCTGTCTGCTCCCGCTAGAAAACCAAGGCGAATCAAGTCGCTACGACTGATGTCAAACTGGCTCTCATGTTCAAATTGTTCTGTCACCTGAGCTAGAGCTGTTTTCAGATCCTCATAGCTGGCATGCTCAATTCCCAGAGACCGCCCCTTGGTTTTGGACTTAGGAACAGCTTCATCTCGTTTGAGGAAGGCATGCTGAACTGTTGGAATGGCCGTCATAATCATACGACGAATCCGTTCCCCATTAAAATCTGGGTCTGTAAAGACAATGACTCCATGACGTTGGTGTAGGCGCTGAATCCGCTCTATGTCCTGGTCATTGATGGCAGAACCTCGAGTCTCATAGGTCTCTACATCGAAATAGCGTTTGAGATTGGCCGTATCATCACGACCTTCAACCACGATGACTTGGGAAATTTTCATTTTTTTCTTCGACGACATATTTTTTCCCACTCACTTTGAACACTACTGTCCATAAATTTTAATTGCGGGGCACTACCCTCAACTCTAGAATCCAATAAATCAAAAATATATCTAAGTTTTTGAGAAAAATTCAAAGACGTCCCTACTAAAAATTCATTCCCTAGGCTATCTCTAACCATTAGATATTTATCAAATGTTGTGTTAACGCCTTCCAGTGAATCTTCAAACGATACGACACACGGAATGTTTAAAGTCGATCCATCAATTTTTGAAATAATTTTTTCAAATATAATTTCCATCATTTTAGATTGTTGTTCTATACCAATATAATCCTGTCCGTATAATCTAAAATCATATTTTCCAGTTTCATAATTTTTACGGGAAATTTCAATTGAACTGCCATCCGCTACTCCCGTTACGTTTAAGAGTGTCCAAATATCTATTTTTTTAACAATCAAACCTGTTTTTCTATAGCATTCCGAATACATGTCAAGATTGATTTTTGTTTTATTACCTCCAACAACCCAGTCTTGTTTTCCTTCATTCGAAATAATAATCAAATATTTCTTATCTTTAGTTACATTTGGGTTACATATAATATAATCTAATGTATCTAACCAAAAAATTGCATCCGAATAATGTCTAGGTACTGATTTACCTCCTAAAAAAATTGTTCGGTTAGATTTTCCATCAATATCTTCATATCCTGGAGAAATGTTTGAATTATAACGTTCATTTATTACCTCAGTATATCTACTCAAGATATCATCAGTGTAGTCTAATCCTAGCTTTACCTCATCTAGGAATTTCTCAATTACTCTCTTTATTTCATCGACACTCGTAGTTGATAATTTCCAATCAACTTTTTTTAATAGCTTATTTTTCTCCTCTGCCAATTCATCATTTATCAACTTCAACTTTTCTTCATAATTTTTAATTTTATCTACATACTCATTTTTAAAACTTGAAATTTGTTCGTACATAGATCTCATAGCATCATCTTTTTTATATTTTTCAATTTCATTAAAAAGATTATTATTTATGGTATTTTTTATTCTAAAATCTAATAGTTGATTTGACTCTTCAATGTCCGAAATTATTTTTTTTGCTTTTTTTACTTGTTCCTTCCGCTTATTTATGGTGTTTGATTCATTTTCTAAATATTCAATTTGTGTTACATATGGAATATAAACATCATTTTTTATTATATTGAACGAATCTACTATTTTATCGCCCAAAACATAATCTTTCAGAGGGAATAGTAAGCAATTATTATCAATTACAAAAATTGATTCTTTAATCATCTCATTTGTAAAATCTTTATTATATTCTTTAATAAAATTAACCATTATATTTTCTCCTTTAATACTTAATTCCAAAAATTCGTTCTGCATTTGCAGTCGTTGCCGCCGCCAGCTCTTCTGTCGTCATGCCACGCAAATCCGCGATAAAGTCCACTACATAGCGAGTGTAGGCTGTTTTATTTTCACGACCCCGTTTAGGAACAGGAGCCAAGTAGGGAGCATCCGTTTCCACCAAAACCTTGTCCAAAGGAAGTTCTCTAGCTGCTTCTTGGATGTCAGTTGCCTTCTTAAAAGTCACCACTCCTGAGAAGGAAATAGTCATGCCAAGCTCGGCAAACTTCTCTGCCCATTCAAGCGTCCCTGAAAATGAGTGCATAATCCCACCACGAGGACCAACGCCCTCACTTTTGATAATCTCATAGGTATCTTCCAGCGCATCACGGGTATGAACTACAAAAGGCAAATCCAAGTCCTTAGATAACTGAATCTGACGGCGAAAAACCTGCTCCTGCACCTCTTTCGGTGCTGTCATCCAATGGTAGTCCAATCCAATTTCACCTAAAGCAACAACCTTGGGATGCTTGAGCTTATCAAGCAAGTAGGCTTCAATCTCCTCCGTGTAAGTCCCTGCTTCTGTAGGATGCCAACCGATAGTCGCATAGAGCTGGTCATACTCATCTACCAACTCCAAAGCACGCTCAATCGTCGGTTCATCAAAACCAACAATATTCATCTGTGTCACACCCATCTCAGCAGCCAAGGTAATTTCTTCTGCCTCACGACCTGCAAATTCTTCTACATTCAAGTGTGTATGTGTATCAAAAATCATCTCTTCTAACCTCGTTTTCTATCTACTATTATAGCAAAAAAGAGGAGGGGCACCCAATTTTTCTGTTTCCCTCCTCTCTTCAATAGAGATCTATTCTGCTATCTTTTCTATCCGATATTGCCCATCTTCTATTCCACAGTTAGAGACGAAAGAGACTGGCTAGATTGATAGAACATCCCTATTCATCTAATACTCTTCGAAAATCAAATTCAAACCGTGTCAACGTCGCCTTGCCGTACTCAAGTACAGCCTACGGCTAGTTCCCTAGTTTGCTCTTTGATTTTCATTGAGTATAAAGTATGTGATTATCTTGGGTTCTCTCTTCTCTCACCCATCACTAGGATTGATGACTTCTCCAAATCCCCCTTATAATCTAACTTTAAGTAGAGAATAGAATTTTCTAGCTGTCCTATTTTCTACGTCTAGCCTTTCTTCCTAGCAAAGCAAAACCACTGGTTGCCGCCACTAGACCAAGACTAGCAAGTGCTGCACTTGATGCTGAACCTGTGTTAGGTAATTGTTTGCCAGCAGGTGACTGGTAGGTAACATCTTGCATTGTTCCTGCAGTTGCTTGCGGTGCACTTGTTGCCTGAGGAGCAGCATTAGGAGCCACTGGTCTCTTAGGAACTGTAACCATGGCAATGGCTTGCACTCCAATCGTTTCTGCTTCCTTCACATCTTCCACAGTTTTCGCATTTTCAATCTCTTTGAGAGCTGCTTGTTTTTCTGCTTCCACTCTTGCTAAAAGTTCTGCTTTTTCTTTATCAGAAAGCAGTGCGCCTTTGATTTCATCCTGCTTGTCCTTGGCAGCTTTTTCAATGGCCTTTTTAGCTGATTCTTTTTCAGTAGCTAATTGCTTAGAAGCTTGTGATTGAGCTGGGTTTTGTGAACCTGTGTGAGCTTGTCCGCCTGCCTGGCTACCACCGCCTGCATTCGCATTAGCATCTGAGCTTCCAGTATTGCCTCCATTATCTCCACCTGGTGTAGTTTCTGGCTTATACTCTGGTGTAGCTTCTTGAGTTACAGATTCACCTTTCGCAGATTGTTGAACTGTGTCTTTTCCTAGAATCGTCACTACTGAACCATCTGGGAATGTGATTGTTGCTGTACCATCTCCAGCTACAGTGATTGTCGCTCCGTCTAATGCTGAACCATTTGCTTGTAAAATAGCAACCTTAACTTTTTCTTTTTCTTCATCTGTTAAATGAGTTATATCTTTTACATCTACTCTTTGAGCAGGCGCTTTAACAGTTGATTTTTCAGCAGTCGGTTTAGTGCTATCTTGTGCTTTTGGATCTTGTGCTACCAATTGATTTCCTGGAATTGTAATAGCTGAACCATCTTTAAAGACGATTGTCGCTGTGCCATCTCCAGCTACTTCAACTTTAACATCGCTTCCGAATCCATTTGCATCTACTACAGCTTTTTTAACAGCTTCTTTTTCTGCATCTGTTAATCTTGTAGCTTCTGCTACTTTTGTAGGGTTAGCTGGGATGATTACTTTTGTCTTCTCTGCGATTGTTGGTTGCTCTTGTATTGAAGTTTCCTCTTTTTGAACTACTAGACTGGTTCCTGGAATTGTATTGACTGAACCATCTGAGTATGTCAATGTCGCTGTTCCGTCTTTAGATACCTTAACATCTGTAGCAGTTGGATTTGCTTGTTTCACTTTCGTAGCTACTGCAGCTTGTTCCTCAGGTGTTAAGCTATGAGCATTCCCGACTTCTGTAGTTGCTGGCACCACTGCTGGATTTTGCGTGGCTTGTGTTGCAGCTTCATTGTCAGTATCTTTGGCTACTACTAGACTGGTTCCTGGAATTGTGTTTACTGAACCATCTCCATATGTTAGCGTTGCTGTTCCATCTTTAGATACCTTAACATCTGTCGCCGCTGGATTTGCTTCTTTGACCTTAGCTGCTACAGTATCTTGCTCCGCCTGTGTCAAGTTGTGAGTATTTTCAACAGGTACAAAGTTTCCTGGAACTTGCGCTGGGTTCTTCTCTGCATCTGTCTGAACTTTTGGAGTTTCTTGTTTACTTCCTTTTTCAACAAGTTTATCCCCTGTTATTGTATCTACAGATTTATCTGGATAGGTGATGACTACTGTTCCATCAGGTCTTACTTCTACTGTAGTTCCTGCTGGGAAGTTGTTCGCTTCCTCAACCGCTTTTTTAACCGCAGCTTGTTCTCCTGGTGTTAACTTAGTAGTGTTTCCTACTTGTGTTTTTCCTGGAATAACTGGCTCGGTTCTTGACGCGATTGTTCCTGTCTCTTTGTTAGCTGGCGCTACTAATTTATCTTTAGAAATCGTATCGCTTGAACCATCTTTATATGTGATAACAGCTGTTCCATCTGGTTTTACTTCTACTGTTGTTCCATCTGGGAATGTGTTAGCTCCTTCGATGTTTTGACGAACTTGTTCTCTTTCTTCATCTGAAAGTTTTGCTGGATTTTCTACTTCCACTTTGTTTTCAGGAACTTTCGGCTCGAATTTAGATGCAATAGAGCCATCTGGTTGAACTTCATTTATCTTATGAATACCAGCTTCTTTCGCCGCGTTGATTTCATCTTTAGATTGACCTTTGTTGATGTCTTCAATCGCTTTATCTTTGGCCTTATTGATTTCTTCGATAGCTTTTTGTTTCGCTTCGTCTGATAAATCTTTATTGTTCTTGATTTCGTCAATGCGTTTTTGAGCTTCTTCTAGTATCTCAGCTTTTGCTTTCGCTTTTTCTTCATCAAGGTTTGTTACATCTGGTTTCTTAACTTCTGTATCAGCTTTTGGATCATATTTTCCAATATTTTCTTTTGCTTGATCCGCAATTTGTTTAGCTGTTCCTGCTGATGATGCTTCGTCAATAGCTTTGTTAGCTTCATCTTTAGCTTTATTGATTGCTTCTTCAGCTTTTTGTTTTTGCTCTTCAGTTAAACCTGTATCCTTCTTGATTTCAGTGATTTTAGCTTTGGCAGCTTCTTCTACTTGTTTTTTAGCATCTTCTTTCGCCTTAGCAAGATCATTATCTTTATCAGCTGTGTCTAAGGAATCAACTACTTCAACCGGTACTTTCACAGTTACTTTGTTACCATCCGCTAGCGTTACTTCCACTTCTGCTTCTTTAGTTCCTGTTTCAGTTGTAGTTGGTTTAGAAATAACTTTCGCTGTTACTCCATCAGCTAGTGCTAATTGTTTTAGGATTTCTTCATCAGCTAAGTCTTTACCTTTTTCTACAGTTACTTTTCCGGATACTAAAGCAGTTTGTAAGTCTAACTCTGGCTTGAAGACATTTGTTGATTGCCCTTTGGCAGTTTGTACTACTACATCTTCTTTTGGTAGATTTCCGTTTGGAGTCTCAACATTTCCTTGATCATCAACCTTGACAGCGTCCTTGTTTAAGCCTGGATTTGCTTCAACAATAGCTTTCTTAACATCTTCTTTTTCTTTGTCTGTTAAGTTATTCGAATCTTTAACTCCTACAGGTGTGACAGGTTTCTTCAAAGCTGGTGTTACTACATCTTTTGCTGGTAAATTACCTTGTGGTGTTTCAACATTGCCTTGACCATCAACCTTGACATCATCCTTGTTTAAGCCTGGATTTGCAGCTACGATAGCATCCTTAACAGCGTCTTTTTCTACTTCTGTTAAGTTTTTAGGATCTTTAACTTCTACAGGTGTAACAGGTTTCTTCAAGGCTGGAGTTACAACTTCTCCTGCTAGTAAATTACCTCTTGGTGTTTCAACATTACCTTGACCATCAACCTTGACATCGTCCTTGTTTAATCCCGGATTTGCAGCTACAACAGCATCCTTAACAGCGTCTTTTTCTGCATCTGTTAAGTTATGGACATCTTTAACAGGGACAAGATTTGTTGGTTTCTTCAAGGCTGGTGTCACTACATCCTCTGCTGGTAAATTACCTTTTGGTGTTTCAACATTGCCTTGATCATCAACGTTAATTTTATCTTTTTTATCCGCTAAATCAGGATTATTTTTAATAATCTCTTCTACAACTTTAGCTTTTTCTGGGTCTGTCAATTTAGCTGGATTAACAACTTCAACTGGTGTTGTTGGCTTCTTCAAGCTAGAAGTTACAACATCTTTTGCTGGTAAGTTACCTTGTGGTGTTGTCACATTTCCTTGATCATCGACTTTGACTTTATCTTCAGTTAAACCTGGATTTGCAGCTACAACAGCTTTCTTAACCGCTTCTTTTTCTTTAACTGTTAAGCTATTTGGATTTTCTACTTCAACAAGTTTATTTGGTTTATTTAAGACTGTCGTTACAACATCTTCTTTTGGTAGATTTCCTTTTGGAGTTGTTACACTGCCATCAGGATTTACTGTTACATCACCTTTGTTTAAGCCTGGATTTGCAGCTGCGACAGCATCCTTAATGTCCTCTTTTTCTTTTTCTGTTAAAGCATTAGGATTTCCAACTACAACTGGTGTTGTTGGTTTCTTCAAGGCTGGTGTTACCACATCTTTTGCAAGTAATTTATCACCATTCTTAGTTGTTACATTACCTTTGTCATCGACTGTAATATCATCTTTGTTTAGGCCAGGATTTGCGTTGGCTACAGCTTCTTTCACTTTTTCCTTTTCATCATTTGTTAAATGATTTGGATCAGCTACTACGACTGGTGTCGCTGGTTTGTTTAATGCTTGAACAACAACTTTTTCTGCTTCCAAGTAACCTTTAGGAGAAGCTACATCTCCCTTATCACTCACATAGACTTCAGATTCTTCTAATGAAGGGTTAGTCGCCACAATCGCTTTTTTAACAGCTTCTTTCTCTTCATCTGTTAAATGATTGATATCTGTAACCTTAACCTTTTCTTTTGGTGGAGTTAACTTTCTCTTAGCTGTTTCTGTAATATCTTGTGGAGTATGAACAGCAGCAATTTCTTGTCTACCTTTTTCTGTTGCTGATGGTATATCTTCTGGTGAAGTTGCATTGTTGATGTTTTCTTCGTGTGTTGCTTTAAGGTCATCAACTTGTTTCTTCAATGCTTCTTTTTCTTTTTTAGATAATGCATTGTCTTCATCAATTTCTGCCTTTTCAGCATCTGCTGCTTTTGTTAGGTCGGCTTTTGCTTTGTCCTTGTCAGTTGCTTTTCTTACAGGTACTTCGATTTCGTCTTTTGATCCGTCACCATAAGTAACTTCTACTACAACTACTTTCTTACCTTCATTTGCACCTGTTCCTTCCACAATTTCTCCGTCATTTTTGACTTGTTTGTCTGTCGGTTGTGGTTGGTCTTTTGGTACTTCTACAGCATCTGTAATAGCTTTTTTATCTGCTTCTGCTACTTTAGGAGCATTAGATGGGTCTACACTTACTGGAACTCCTCCTGCTTCAGTTACTGAATCTTTTACATTTGGAGTTGCTTTATCTTTGTCTTTTTGTCCTTCTGAACCACTTTGATCATCCTGATTATTTTGTTCTCCTTGATCACTTGTAGTATCAGATTTTTTAGTTACCTCGACATTGACTGTTTCACTCTTACCATCACGTGTTACTGTGACTGGAACAACAAACTTACCGCCTTCATTGGCAATTACACCAACTGTTACATCTTCATTAGCTTGTAATTCCTCACCATTTACTCTGACTTTATTTTTCACTAAAGTTTCGTCTTCTGGTGTTAACTTATCACCTGCAACTGGCTCTTTTGAAATCGGTACCGGTTGGGTTGAATCAGTAACCGTCAACTTAAATGGTTCAGATTTTTTAGTTACCTCGACCTTGATTGTTTCACTCTTACCATCTCGTGTTACCGTTACTGAAACAACTGTTTTATCCTGCTCTTGTGTAACTTTCCCAAACTCTACACTATCACCAGCTTTTAACGACTCGCCATTGACTAGTAAGTTTTCTTTGATTTTTTCCTTATCTTCGTCTTTTAAGTCTTCTCCTACTGTTGGGGTATTTGGTATCTCAATCGGTTTTGCTGGGTCTTTTACACCTACTGTAAATACTTGGTCTTTTTTAACAACTGGAACTTCTATTATTTCTTTTGATCCATCTCCATATGTTACTTCGACTTCTACTACCTTCGTTCCTGAAGTTTTGCCGTCCTTAATAGCGCCGCCATTTAAGATTTCTTTCTTAGCTGGTTGTGGCTGTCCTTCTGGAACAGTTACCGCGTCTTTAATTGCAGTTTTATCTGCTTCGCTGTCAACGTTTGTTGCTGTATTTGGGTCTACAGAAATTTCTACCGCTCCGCCTGTTACTGTTGGAGTTGCTTTCTCAGCATTAGTTTTATGAACAGCATCGATTGCTTTCTTACCTGCTTCTGTTGCAGTTGTTACTTTGTCAGTTGTTCCAGCTTTATCGATGTTAGACTCTGCAGCTTTCTTAGCTTCATCAACTTTATCTTTTTCAGCTTTCTTTTGATCTTCTGTTAAGGTCTTGTCTGCTTCGATTTCTGCTTTTTCTTTGTCCGCTGCTTTTGTTAAGTCAGCTTTCGCTTTTTCTTTTGCTTTGTCTAATGCTTTTTCTGCTTCTGTCTTAGCCTCTACAGTCTTAGAGGCAGGAAGTTCATTTTGTGATTTGTCAGAGTACGTTACAGTTACCTTCCCTGTATTATCTACTGAAATTTGGTTATCTGTTAAGTTTGTGTTTGCTTTCTTAACCGCCTCTTTTACTGCAGTTGTCTCCGCTTCTGACAGATTATTAACATCATTAACTTTTACTTTTTCAGGATCTTTTAGTGGTGATTTCGCTGCTTCAGTTCCTTCTACTGGAACTTCAATTTCTTTTGAAACACCGTCGCGAGTTACGGTTACTTTAACGTATGTCTTACCGTCTTTTTCGGTAATATTTCCGTACATTACTGTATCTGTATCTTTAAGCGCTTCTCCGTTCGCTGTTACTTTAGCTTTTACAGTTCCTTTATCAGTTTCAGATAATTCAGCTCCTACTTTAGGCTCTACAGAGATTTTTGCTGCTCCATCTGTCACTGCCAAAGTAAAGTCTTCAACTTTTCCTGATAAGGCAGTTCGTGCTTCTTGCAATTTAGCTAAGGCATCATCCACTTCTGGTTGTGTAGCATCTTGCTTAGCATACACTTCTTTAGCTTTTGCTAAAGCATCATCGTAAGCTTTTTTCTTATCTGCACTTGTTTCTTTAGCATAAGCTACTGAATTTTTAATCGCATCTGATTCATCAATTTCTGCTTTCAAAGCATCTTTCGATACAGGCACAGCAATTTCTTGTCCTGTTAACTCTTTAATTGCTTTTGCTAGATTCTCAATTAGAGTAGATACCTCTGATGCATCCGCTGAAGTTCCTGTTGTTTTATCAGCTACTTTTGAAGCAGCATCTTTCGCTTTATCAAAAGCCGTTTTCTTATTTCGATCAGCTGAATTATATTTATCAGAACCCTTAACTTTTTCAGCTTCTGCTACTAATTGCTGTAAAGAATCCATCTTAGAATCTAAATCTCTTGCAGCATTCACAATACGGTCAAGTTCTGCTTTACCCCCAGCTGCAGCTACTTGATCTTTCAATTCTGCTTTTTGAGCATTGTTTAAATGAGTTAAACCATCAATAATATCTTTAGCATCCGTACGAGCTTGCTCACGACTTACTTTTTCCTCTGCATCTTTGAGAATTCTGTCTAATTGATCTTTTGATGTTGCCTCATCAATCTGTTTTTTATAGTTAGCCTTATCTTCATCTGACAATCCAGGAATTTGGTCAATTTTCTTCTTGTAGTCTTCTTTTAGCTTATCAGCTTCAGCTTTTGCTTTATCTGCTTCATTTTTTGCTTTAAGAGTTTCTGCTTCTTTGAGAATTTCTTCAATCTTACTTACAGAATCGGCGCGTTCAATTTTATTTTTAAATTCTTCTACTTTTTCTGGAGTTAAGCTATCTTTAATTTTCTCAATTTGTTCTTTAGCTTTTTTCTTAGCATTCGCTAAGTTAGTCGCAGTTGCATCAGTTAAAATTTTATCAAGTAATGATTTTGTATGGTCTAAAGCTTTTCCTTCTGAGCCATCTGCATTCTCAGGGTCTGCTATACCTTGATTATCTACTTTTTTACGCAACTCTTCTTTTTCAGCGTTAGTCAAGTAAGTTAAGGCATCAATTCCTTTTTTAACTTCAAGTTTTTTCTCTGCTATACCTTTTTCATTTGCAGAATTTCTTGAAATTGCTTTATTTACAACAGAATTTATATCTTCCTGACTTGTTTTACCTTCCAACTCTTTTTTGAAGACTTCTTTTTCTTTTGGAGAAAGGAAAGTTAATTGATCAATTGTCTCATTTCCTTTTACTTTTGCTTCTGTTGCATCCGCAGCATTAAATGTAGCTTTTAGTTTGAATAAAGCTCCTTTCGGAATTGACACTCCCGTAGACGTTCTATCGCCATTTAATATGGATACATGTTGAAAAGTTGTTCCACCTTTTTTATAAGGTGAAAGGAATTTTCCTACGAAGTTATCTGAAACACCATTCCCAACACTACTGATAAGATCACCATTAAAGGTCATTCCATTTACTTCATAAAATTTTTGTAAAGCCTTTTCAATCTCTTCATCACTAATATTATCCAAATTTGCAACTGGATATGGAGAAATGTGATAATAATAAGTACCGTTCGTACCATCTGAAGGTTCTGCTGCGTCTATATCTTTATAAACAAGAGCCCCACCTGGAATTACATCTGTTGAACCATCTAAGTAGGTAATAGTTGCAGTTCCGTCATTTCCAATTTGAATTCCATCACTTCCATTTTGTAGATTTTCTATAAATTTCTTCTTACCTTCTGGAAGAGTATCATTACTATTGTCTTGATTTGCCTTTAAAATTCTATCTTTAACAAGTGTTTTTTCAAAATCTGTTAAGCTATCCGGATTTTTAACTCCAAGTCTATCTGGAATTTTAGGCTCAAAAAATTCAGTATTTTTATATAATGCAGGAACTTGTTCCGTTGACACTTTAAAGCGTGATCTGAGCGAGCCCGCATGTCCTACTTTAACCCCCGCACCAAAATCTAAGGTATATCTTTCATTTTTTAAAGTTGGGTCCACAACTTCATATTCTGCTTCAATCGTAACGCTTTGGTGTGCTGCTTTTTCCCAGTCAGCATAGAAACTCTTGGTATTGTCCTTAAACAATTGGTAAATAGCTTGGTCTCCTGGCTTTCCTGCTATAGTATCTCCCATGCGCCACCAAAACATCGCATCCAGATCCCCGCGGTAAGTCTTACCACTTTCACCTGTCGTATCGTTGTACCATTCCCATTTAGTAGGATCACCTGCATTTAAAGCTTTGGCAGCTTCTGCGTTTTGGTAACGTGAACCGACAGAGTTAGACCATGAAATCCAGCCTTGAGAGCCTTTCCAACTAGTCATGACTCGACCTTGGGGGCCTGTACCAGTGTTATATAGAGTAACCCGTCTCGGTTCTTTCACTCCAATTGGAGTTGTAAACCAAAATTCCGGACGTCCTCCACCGTAGTGATAAAGAGCAGATGCTCCATACCCACCATTAAACTTATAAGTAACTTTTACATAGGGATTTGTTTTGCTATATTGTGACCAGTCTACATCAATTTGAATTTCTTTATTAACATCTACCTCGTCGTGAACCCCACTACCGGTAGCTTTATCAGGAGAATCCCCTAAGTTTGTATATAAAGTGCGAGCTGTCTTATCCCCTGTTTTTTCATATGTCAAAGCAGCTTCTACAGGTTGTACCGTCCCAGCAGCCCCAACTAAAGATGCCCCAATCAAACACGACGCTGCTCCAAAGCTAAACTTTCTAATCGAAAATTTTTCTACACGCTGCCACATCTGCTTGGAGCGTTTCTGCGTTCTCTTATACTTCATTCTTTGATCTCCATTTTTTATTTTTATTTCTTCTTATTCAAAAAGCTGATGCACTATAATAAAACTTTATTATAATATATCTACTTTAGGTGATAAGAATATACGTACATTATAGCATAAAATCCCCCCCCCGTCCACTTTTAGCCTCATTTTTACTTTAATTAAAATATATAGAAATTTACCCTATTTGGTATCGTTTTGTCACTAATCCCTTATACAGATTTATAAATTTTAATCGATTCTCATTCAAAAACATAAAACAAGTCATTCTAGCTATCTGAAGCCCTATCCACTCCATTTACTTCATCAAAAACAAAAAATAAAGAAAAGACCCTACCAGAACCAAAATTGTCTAGCAAGGTCTTTTTCTAAATCCAGTCACTATGCTTATACTCTTCGAAAATCAAATTCAAACCACGTCAGCTTCATCTTGCCGTACTCAAGTACAGCCTGTGGCTAGCTTTCTAGTTTGCTCTTTGATTTTCATTGAGTATTAACTAAAAAGCATGACTAGAAATTTTATTGAATATGGTTAGCCAAATCTTCCTGAGCTTTTTTATTTGACTCAGCTTTTTCTTTTAGCCATTTTTCATAGAGTTCCTGGTACTGTTTCGCAGTTACTGGCTCTTTTTGCAGTTCAACATATTTGTAGTTATCAGCATCTCCTTTGTGCCCAACGAACGAGAAGGCTCCTGTGAACGGTACAGTCTTACGGAAGATTGGGTTGGCTCCACCACTTTGAACTGGTAGGAAGAGGGCGCTGTCAGTCAACCAAGCTTGGACTTCAGCAAATTTTTCATAACGAGCCTGAGTATTTTCAACTTCGCTATCTGCTTCATCTAGTAACTTCTTATAAGCAGAAAGTCCAATTTTTTCTTTTACTTCATTATCTTTTCCAGCAGTCAACCCAATATTGTTAAGCTGTGAACCTGACTCTGGATCCAAGAGATCAAGATAAGTTTTCGGATCTGAGTAATCTCCGCTCCAACCTGAAATATCAATGTCATAGTCCTTTTGTTCAGCTGTATCTGCAAAGAATGTAGCTTGATCCTTCTCGTCTGGAGAAAGTTGAATCACGTCAATCACAACGTTGTCCGTCCCAAGGGTTTCTTCCACTGTCTGCTTAAAGGAACTTGCTTGTTGCACATCTAACTTAGCCGTCTGGTCAACCGGCATATCCAAATGAATTGGGAAGGTCACGCCTTCTGCTTGCAAGGTTTCTTTAGCTTTAGCAAATGCTACTTTGGCTTTTTCAGGATTCAAAAAGGCAGGTTGCGCATCATTCAAATTGATATTCGACCACTCTGTACCATAGTTAATAATCTTTTCATTGACAACATCTCCAAAGTTTTTACCACCGATTTGGACAAAATCACTTGGGATAAGCGTGTTACGCAAGATACGGTCTGCTCCATCTTCACCATTTGTCTGCGCTGCATAAGCATGACGATCAAAGGCAAAGTTGACAGCCTGACGGAAATCCTTATTTTGCATGGCCGCAAGCGAGTCTGTCTTTTCCTTATCAGACTGTTTCATGGTTTGCTTGTAGCTTTGACGATTAACGTTAAAAAGATAATAGAAGGTAATTGAGTTTTGTGGTGTGTAGGTGATTTTATCCTCATTCCCTTTTTTCAACTGATCAAACACTGAACTTGTCGGGAAGATACGACCGTCCGAGTAGTTCCCTTCCAAAAATCCTCTCGCTAAACTATCTTGATCAGAACCGTCAAAGAAAGAGAGCTTCACTTTCTCAATTTTCACATTGTCCTTATCCCAGTAATTAGGGTTTTTATCAAATTCAATCAAAGATTTTGATGAGAAAGATTTAAACAAGTAAGGACCATTTGACAAGATACTGGATGGTGTTACACTTCCAAAGTCATCTCCCTTAGATTTCAAAAAAGCTTCATTTACAGGACTCAAAATGCCCCCAGTAGTCTTAGAATTCCAGTAAGATTCTGGTTTATTCAAAGTATATTGAAGAGTATAGTCATCCACTGCTTTAACTCCAACAGTCTCAAAGTCAGATGTTTCCCCCTCAACGTAGTCTGCGAGGCCCTTGATAGAGTCTTGGACCAAGTACAAGTTTTCAGCCTTTTTATCAGCCGCATACTTGAGACCTGTCACAAAGTCATGAGCCGTTACATCCGCATACTCTTCGCCCTCTGAAGTGTACCATTTCGCCCCCTGACGGATTTTATAAGTGTAAGTCAAACCATCTTTTGACACCGTCCATGACTCAGCCATAGACGGAATGAGATTACCGTACTTATCATTTTCTAACAAGCCATCAATCAAGTTGGTCGTAATACTAGAAGTGGAACCACGTGTTGACGTAATGTAGTCCAAGGTATCAGGATTACTAGTAAATACATAAGAGTAGGTTTTTTCAGCATTACTAGATTGGGAAGACCCACATGCCGCTAGAGCTAGACCTGCTGTCAAAGCCATAGCTCCAAAAAGCATAACTTTTGATTTCTTCATGATTATTCTCCATTTTTTACAGTATGTGAAATATTATACACCATTTGAGCAAAAATATAAAGCCTTTTTGAACTTTTTTACAAAAATAAAAATCAGTAGACTCGAGTTCCTACTGATTTTTGTTATGGTTCGTTTGGATTATGCAGCCAAAACTTTGCGTCCTTTACGACGACGAGCTGCCAATACGCGACGACCGTTTTTAGTTGACATACGGTTACGGAATCCGTGTTTGCGCGCACGACGAAGTTTACTTGGTTGATAAGTACGTTTCACGATGAATACCTCCTCATAGATTTTGTATTCGTTTAGCCGGCTATAAAGTGATCAGTTACTAAACATACTTTACTATTCTATCTGATTCTTTCACTTTTGTCAATAGCTCAAGGCAAATGTTTACTGCTTTTTGGCGCTTGCTAACTTCTCAAAGTAACTTCCACTTGCCTGACCAAAGTGGAAATTAGTCTAAAACGGATTTTTATGGTGGAATTAAGTGTGAGACGTTTGAGTTAGAAACGAGGTCTACTATGACAAAACAT
>NZ_CAMPPZ010000021.1:0-51683 GCF_946902925.1 Streptococcus sp. Marseille-Q6488
GTCGCTGCTGCGGTTACGGCATCTTCTGCTTTCTTCAACGCGTCTTTAGCTTCATTTACTTTCGTAATCTCTGCTTGGACGGCTGCTGGTGTCGCATTGTCGTCCACTATTACAGCTTCCGCTGCTTTCTTAGCTGCTTCTGCTTTTTGCTTAGCGTCGTCATATGCAGTCACTTTGCTTGCTGGCTTGTCAGCTGTGTCTGGTGCACTTGTGATTTCGCTGCCTAAGGCATTATTCGCTTGCGTTAGAGCTGTCTTGTCTGCTGGTTTCACCACATACGGAACTGTTACTTTTTCTGTACTTTGATCTGCGTAAGTAACAACAACGTCAAGAGTATGGCTACCTACTGTAGTTGGATATTGTGTTCCTTCTTTCAGTGCAGCTGATTGTTTGTTAGCTACATCTACCGCCGCAAGTAACTCTGCATTCGTAGGATTTTCACCGATTACTTTTGTAATCGTCTTAGTCGTCACTGTATGTGCAGGCGCTGAAATCGACGTTGGTGTTTGCGCACTCTTCGTATCACCACTTCCCGCTGTCGCAACTGCTGTTACTTGACGATTTCCTTGTACTGAGTTCGCTGGGAAGACCCAAGTATTTCCACGTTTTTCAATACCATCTGCTGTCCAGCCATTCGCTTTACTTACAGTTATTGTATTTACATTTGTATCAGTTGTAGGAACAGTAAATACTACTTCGTCTGCATCTTCTGGAATAGTTACAACAGTTTCACCATTTTGTTTATTCTCATAAGTCAACGCTGCTGGTGCTGGATTTGTCACTGTAATCGTTACATCGTATTCGCCGACTTTATTTGTGCCGGTTGCAGAAGTTTCAGTTAATTGAACCTTATACTTTCTTGTTCCAACTGTTTCAACGTCAGGTGTCTCTTTCCATGTAGCTGTAAAGTCACTTGGGAAGTCTTTTTCTACATCTTTTTCAGTATATTTAATACCTTTTCGAGCATCTGTTTTCAAGTCAGTCAGAGTTTGACTTCCCTTAGCTGCTGTAATGGTTTTCCCTGCGAAACTACGCTCTTTGGCTACATAAATCTTGCTTTCATCGCTTTCCGCAGTAAAGACAGTTTGTTTTACTTTAACAGGTTGGTCTGACGATCCAATTTCAGCTGTTTGGTCTGTCTGACGTAAGTAGGTATTATCTGGAAGTTTATAGGTCCAGACACCATTTTTCAGTGCACCTTCACCTGGTTGAAGATTAGCTGGGTCTTTTCCATTATTAGCGTCAATTTCAACAGTTCTACCAGTTTGTAAGGTCAATACAACCTTCGTAGCACTTTCAAGGGCTGTACCAGAAATTGTACGATCCACATCACTTAGTTTGGCATCTTCGCCACTTCCTACAGTTGCATTAAATGTCGGTGCTGTTGGTTTGGCTACTTGCGTATGAGAAATGTCAATAGTAGAACCATCTTCTGGGAAGTTAATCGTAGCTACTTTCGCCTTATCATCCGTAGTTCCCTTAGTATAAGTTACATCTGCAGGTAAGTTATTATTATTTGCATTAACTTCTTGAATTTTAGCTACAAAGCGCTCTTTGGCTGCATCTATAAAGTTACCATTAGCAATATCACTATTACCATAAGTCACTTTTTCAGCATTCGTTGGATAAGTGACTTGATCTCTGTAGAAGTCAGCATAGTTTTTAACCGTAACCGAATCGCTATTAGTAGAAGATACTTCATAATCAGTATCTACTTGTGTACTTCCTTCTGTTTTTTTGTATGTTCCAGAGACAAGGACATTAGCATTTAGTTGCTCTCCTAATGTTAAGTCTTTCTTGTAGTCAGCTGCCGCGAATGTTACTGTTGCCTCCCCTGCTGTAACTTCTTTTTCTGCTACAACATTACCTTGAGCGTCTTTAAGTTGTACTTTTACAATTGCTCCTGACGCTAATTCCGAAGCTTCTGGTAGGTTAGATACCGTAACGGCAGGTCTAGTTCCTGCTTGTCCTTGAAGTGTTGGTGCTTTTGGTTTAACAGCTAGAGCAACTTTGATGTCTTGCTCACTATAAAGATTACTATCGTCACCACGTAGACCTAAAATACTATTTCCATAGTGAACATTGACATTTTCTTCACGTAATCCTATAGTTGTTTGTGCTTTATCTACTGGAGAAGCACCATAACCATGATTCCCCCATCCGATGAAAACTCTTGATGGAGTACTTAAATTAGTACTTGGTTTGACATAAGAATTGACATTTGTATTTTTAAATGCTTTTCCTACTTCTGTTTCAAAATACTCTTTTCCTGTTGGATAATTTGGCTCATAGTTATATGTTTTGAAAGTAACTGTTTTTACTACAGTACCAGTTCCATTTGGATAAGTAACAATTATTTTGTGTGCCATTTCTCCTGCTACTATGCTTAGAGGCACTCCATTCTCAAATTCAACCGTAGTCCCTGCTGGTCTGTCTCCTTCAAATGCTACATAGAAGTCTGCTGTAGGAGGTTGTGTTCTACCTCTAGTTCCCCATAAAGCTGATGTCAATGCTTTACCAACAATCTCATAGTATGTTGCCACTTCTTTGTTATTAACTTTGCGAAGAGTAACAGTTGGATACACCGTTACTGGAATAGTCAATTCTGTTCTTTCACCATCTAGATTAACTTCTACAGTTTTATTTGTACTTCCTACTGTCGCTGTTGTTGGTTTGTCGCCATCTTTCCATGATGCAGAAGTTAACGTAACCCCTTCAGGAATTTCTACAAAGTTAGCTGCATTATCAACATTCTCAATAGTTGCATCTTTAATAGCGAAGATAGGTTTAAGTTTAACAGCAGTAATCGTAATCATCTTCTCTGCTTTATTACCGTTCTTATCTAAGACAGTTACCTTAATTTCATTTTTAGAAACTGAATCTAAAGTTCCTGTGATTGATTTAGTAGCTTTGTCATAGCTTAGACTCGTTGGCAATCCTGTAACTTTAATATTTCCTTCGTCAATACCTACACCTGTTCCATCTGATAGGTCAAGAGGAATATTAACATTTGTTCCTACTCCTACAATTTTCGAAGAAGCTCCGATAACTGGATTTGTTTGATCTCCAGTTGCAACTTGAGCCACAGAGTCATCACTTTCTACTCCTTGAGCTGCGACTTTAGCTGTTACAGCTGCTTGACCTTTTACTACTTCATCTTTCAGTGTGATTTCACCAGTGCTTGGATCTATACTAATACCGTCTTTTTGACCGGTTGTAATAGTCCATTGGTTATTAGTACCCTTAGTAGCTACAATCTCCGCAACTGCTTGAGGCGTTTTCGTTACATCACCATTATCTTGAAGCTGGTTGTTGTCTGCTGGAGTGTAAGTTACTTTTAGTGTATTAACATTTGGTTTATCCACTGGAGTTATTGTAACATCTCCGTTACCCGCAGGAGTTACTGCTGGTTGACTTGGTTTAACGTTTACTGTAACATGCTCTACATCTTCACTTGTTCCATCTGGATACGCTACTGTTATTGTCGCTTGTTTGACTCCTGGTGCTGATGTATTTAAAGTTCCTGCTTTCCATTCAATCCTTGTATTTTCTGGTAAGCTTGAGGCATTTGATATACTGTCTCTAGCTTCTGGTTGACTATCTTTTTCTACTGTTTTCTCTACTGCTGTTGGTGTGTAAATGTCTCTTTGTGACGGCGCAGTTATCGGAATATCAATAGTTTCCGAAGAACCATCTGGATATGTAATCGTTGCTCCAATTTTGTAACTATTATTAGTTGAATCACGCGTGATAGCACCACCATTATTCATAGAGATCATCATGTTTGCAGTATTATACGCTACTTTTACATCACCTTTTGTAGTAGTGAATTTAAGGTTTTGTTTCATGGCTTCAAACTCTTCTTGAGTCACTGTTGCATTATCTAGCGCAATATCTTTTCCAAGATGTTGAACTGTTATCGTTGGCGTATACTTAGTTGCTTGTGTTCTAACCTTGAATAACACACGTGTTGGACTGGCTTTATCATTAAGTTTATTTCCTGGAACTGTGTGTAAATCATTTCCTGCTGCATCGATTGCACTTGCATAACGAGTTATAATTACGTCTTCATTTGCCCATACTCTTCCATTTTTTTGTAATTTATTCAACGTACCCGTTACAATTGCTGTCTTCGGTGCTTCGTATATCGTATCTCCATTTGTTGGATATCTATCATAATCAATACCCACATCACCTAAGTCAGCAAAGTTTCCATTATATTCAACAAATCCTACTTGCGATAATTTATTTGAATTATCATTAAACGTTGCCACTGGTAAATTAGTTTCTTCTGTTGGTGTGATGTATACTACACGATTTCCATCTGCATCTTCTTCCGTATTTTGGAATTCAACTGTAGGGAAGACATGATCTCCATCTTTAGCAACTCCAGTTGCCTCGCTACTTTCAAGATTACCATTTGTAGTCATGAAGGCTTTAACTTTTACTGTTGAGCCATCTTTTACAGAACGGTCTTTAATTTTAACAGTACCTGTTGCTCCATCAATTGTAATTGGAGTCCCTGAGCCAAATGACCATGTATCTCCATTTTTAGATGCAGTATAGGTTACTTCTTGCGGATTAGTTGCCTGTGTAGTGTAAGTCACTCTTAGACGATTTACATTCGTCTCATTACCATGTGTAATAATCACATCACCATTATCTTGTGGCGTTACTACTGGTGCTGTTGGTTTGACTTCAAAATTAATTGTTTTTTCAATGTAACGACGTCCATTAAGCTGATTATCAGCATTCCCTGTTACTACAGTTCCAATCCCTTCAGTTCCTGCATATCCAACTGGGAAGTATGCTCTAGCTTTCACTACGTAACGTCCTGGTGCTTCTGGTAATTTTGTAATAACCTCACCAGCTTCATTTACCATACGGAATGTCATGCCACTAGGGAAATTACCATTATCTTGACGATTTGTCCCATCGTTAACCGTTAAGTAGTTATTCGCATCTTCAAGACTTTGCCCTGCAGTTGCCGGTACTGTAATTGATGGTTGATTCGCTTGTTTAGAACGTGATGATTCAAAATCTAAATCTACTACTTTCAGACGGAATTTGACTTCTGTTTTATTCCCTGAATCAACTCCATTACTTCCATCAGACACCTTAAGCGTTACAGTTCTAAGTCCTAATTGTGCATTCGCTGGAATTCTTCCTGTGATAGTATGCGTTCCGACTGAATCTTGTGTTTTTCCAGTCTCTGTTAATGTATCACTAGTTCCATTAAACTGAATTCCATTTGGTAAACCACTTACATACTTAAGATTTACTCTACCATCTGAGTCATTATCAAAGAATGTTAATGGTAGATTTAAATTAGCTCCACGATAGACAGTCACTACTGGAGAAGTAGATTCATTAGCATTTAATGTTACGACTCTATCAGCATCTGTTCGATTCGTTAATTTAACTGTTGGGGCTACCTTATCTGCAGTTTCAACTGGTATTCGAATGTCCTTAGTTGAACCATCTGGATACGTAATCGTAGCTCCTACGTAATATGAACCACCCTCACTCTTAATAGCACCATTCTCTTTCATAGTGATATTCATATCTGGAGAATTGTATGCTACCTTAACATCTCCTCTATTTGTAGAGAATGTTAAGTTTGATTTCATCTTATTAAATTCTGCTTCAGTTACACTTACACCGCTTACTGTAAGATCTTTTTTAAGTGTTTGAGCGTTGATAGTAGGTTCATACTTAGCAGCTTGCGTCAATACTTTGATTTTCACACGAGTTGGATTTTGGTTATTATCGCTAACATCTTTCAACTCATTATCTGCAGCATCTTTGGCATAAACATAACGAGTTACAACACTGTCATTGTTATTCCATATACGACCTGTATTTGAATTTATTTTTGGCAGTTTCCCTGTAATCTCAATATCATATGGCGCATTAAACTCAACATTGTTCTCACTAGATTTTTTGTTGTAATTTAAGCCAAATTCCATATGAGTATCACGTCCATTACCATGATATAGCACAACTTCTCTTAACTTACCAGAATTATCATTCACAGTTCCTAATGTAATCGAACCACCCGCTAAATCCTCTGTCGGTGTTACATAAACAACACGTTCTCCACTCACAACTTCTGTATATTTATTACTAAAAGTAAATGTAGGCGGAGTCTTCTCGCCAGCTAGTGAAGTTGCAGGTGTACCAATACTTTCTATACCTTGTGCCTCTACCTTAGCTGTAACTTCTGTAGCATCTCTTACTTGACGATCTTTAATTGTCACAGTTCCAGAAGTAGCATTGATTGTCACACCGTCCGCAGGAGCATTATTCAATGCCCATGTATTACCTGTCTTAGTAGCTGTTACTGTTTGTTGTCTATTATCTTTATCTGTATAAGTAAAGCTCAATGTGTTAACATTCGGTTGATTTGAATGTGCTACTACTACATCCCCATTAGCCTCAGCAGTAACAGTCGGCGCTGTTGGTTTAACATGGAATTCAATATCACGAGTCGTATATGTACGATTTCTAATTTCATCAAGTCTATCTCCTGTTGCATTAGCTGGAGTTGTTGATAAACCATTTGTCGGTACATAAGTTGTTGGGTAGAACGCTCCCGCTTTTACAAGATATTTCCCAGGTGCAGTGAATGTTAAATTTGTTTTAAATTCATTATTATTTGCTCCAGTAATATAACGGAACGTCATACCTTGTGGGAATAATCCATCCCTTCTATCTGTTCCTGTTATTGCAGTTAAATATTCATTCGGATCTGAAGTTTGCTCATTCAGTCTTAATTCCTTAACAATTTTCGTAGCTCCAGTAGTTGATGAATATCTTCCTTCAAAATCAATATCTAAAACACGAATATTGAATTTAACCTCTTTTTTATTACCTTGATCTACATTACCATTAGCAGCATCAGATACTTTTAATGTAACTGTCTGCACTCCAAGAGGCGCATCTGTAGCCACTCTACCTCTTACAGTGTAAGTTCCCGGAGTAGATTCTGTCTTACCATTTTGGTTAATAGTAGCATCGCTAGTAGCTGTTTCACTTTCATTGAATTTTACTCCAGTAGGAAGCCCAGATACATAGCTAATATTTACTTTACCAGTATTAGCATTATCATAATACTTAAATGGTAATTCAACAATCGCTCCACGATATACATCAATAGTTGTAACCGATGGATTATTCGTTAATGTAACTTCAGTATTGTTGTTTGCTTTATTTGTTAATTTAACCGTTGGCGCTACTGTATCTTGAACATTGAATGTAATAGCTTTTTCCACACTTGTTGGGGCATAGATCGTATATTCATTGCCATCAATTGTCTTTTTAACAGGAGTCGTACTGTTAGGTATATTCACTGTTGCTTTGTATTTAGTAACAGTGCCTACTGTGTCTAATTTTGTATTATTCGCTTTAGTTGTTGTTCCCTCTTTCCAAGTATAGGTAACCTTATCCGGAAGATACTTAGACGCTTCAGTTCCTGAGCTATTATCAACCACTTTTAAGTAATCTTGTGGTTCCCCTAGTGTTGAATTAACCGCAACATCTTTAGGTGTATTTTTCGCTTGTACATCTACTACTGTATATTGGAATTTATATGTTTTTTCATTTCCACGAGCATCTCTTACTACAACATTTGCTTCATGTGTACCCAGTGGGGCACTCGCCTCTACCACATTATCGTGTGAAATTTGGTACGTTGCCTCAGCAGAACCATTTCGCATAGTCCCCTCTTTAGCTAAATCACTACTTCCTTGTTTGTTAAACCATACACCATTAGGTGTATCATTCACTTTAAGATATGTCGTTGTTCCAGAATTATCATTAACAACAAATGTCGGATTAAATGCTGCTCCTCGATAAATAGCAAAACGATTATCTGTCGCAGTTTCAGTTAATGCTTTTCCATTCATCGTTACAGTTGGTGCTTCTGTATCACGAGTAACAACTTCATATTTGAAGTAATAATCTTTTTCTTTATTAGATTCATCAGCAACCGTTATCTTAGCTGTATATGAACCTACAGCTTGATTTTCCTGAACACTTCCATTGAATACTGCGTCAAAAGTATTTCGTTCAGTCGCATTATTTTGCGGTGTAAAGTTGGCATTAGCTGTAACACCTGAAGGTAAGTTAGAAATTGTAAATTTATTTAACTTCCCAGCATCATCCCATACCTCAATACGCGGACGGAATCG
Source organism: Streptococcus sp. Marseille-Q6488 (assembly GCF_946902925.1). NCBI lineage: Bacteria > Bacillati > Bacillota > Bacilli > Lactobacillales > Streptococcaceae > Streptococcus > Streptococcus sp. Marseille-Q6488. The sequence goes on from NZ_CAMPPZ010000021.1 coordinate 8,193, forward strand.
TTCTCCTTGGACTACTGTATATAATACTTGTGCATTTGCTACCGTACTTGTTGGCAACAATTCAATATTTCCTACTTTTACTTTCGGTGCTACTATTGCTTGCTTTTCTGTTGACTTTTCAGAATCCACAGTTTGGTGTTTGTTCCCACTGTAGTCAACATGTCCACCTGTTGGAACAACAGAACGAACAAAATAAGTTCCTTTTTCTATTGTAGTAGTTTTAAAAGTTACTTCTCCTCTAGTGTTAGCTACTTGTGTATCTATTTCTCTTGCCTTAGCCTCACCTGGCACTTGAAGGTATAAAGTCATAGGGATACCATTAGTCCCATTAGAAGCTGTTAACGCTCTAGACTCACCAACAAATCCTACATCACCTGTAAAATTAGGCGTTTTAGGTTTCGTAATAAATCTGAAACTTCCTTTATCTGATGAACCATCACCCATCCTACGAATGTAGAAATAAGAATGTTTACCAGGAGTCGACGCTACTTCTTTTGATAAGTCGATTCCAGAAATTTCTGTACCATTTTCTCTATAGAAAGTAAAAGTTTGGTCTACTCCATTAAGAATAACATCTTTTTTCCCTTTTTCTGTAGTCTCAGCTCCATCTTTGTATTCAAGATAAGAATAAAAATCAATCTTACGTTGTTGATCTGGATTAGAACTATTTCCTCCATATGAGATAACTCCGTTCGCACGAGGATCAAATGGTTTATTAACTATATCTCCTCCAGAATATAAGTTTCCACCTAAAGAGGCACCATATCCTGAAAAAGCAGTAGAATAAATTCTATCTTGATCAACTAAGAAATCTCCACTTCCTTTAATCGAGAATGGATATTTATCAATCTCTTGTGATTCTGCTGGTGTTTTTGCAGACCATTGGTTAACAAGGTAAATAGTAGTTAATCCGTCTTCTTGTTTCGTCCCCTTAGAACCAACCGCATAAGCTAAATCACCTATCCTGTGATAGTTACCCGTCGTTTCAAAACTCAGGTGATAACTATCTTTTGTATCCGGCATTTCAAAATAATACAGATTACTATCTTTGCCATTAATGATGTTAAATTTATTATCGGCTAGTGTTCGCTCTGCAGAAGTTTCTTTCGACCTATTATATAAAGCCGAACCTTTTACTTGTCTTGCTAATCTATCTAGTGAACCTACTTCCATTAATTCAGTTAACATTCTACCTTTTCTTGTGATACCTGTTTGATTATTGTTACCTTGTGTTTCATTATCAAACCCTAAGTAATCAAGTTTCAACATATCTAAAATTGTATCGCTATTCGGTGATTCTGCTGTACCTGATGTTTTCCCTGGTGAAATGCGCTCTGCCGTAGCTGTATTAGCTTTGTATCTTTGATCCTTAGGTACTGTAAACCAGAACCCAGATCCTGCTAATTGATGGTTACCTTGATTAATATATAAATCCCATCTGAATCCAGTTTTAGTAGGTGTTACATCGGCATAGATATATCCTTTCCCCTCTGAAACAGAACGGTCTACATTATCAACAGCTACACCTCTTTGTACCCTATTGTAATATACATAAGTATATTTTAAGTAAGGCGACGCACCATGTTTTCCATCTTCGAAATAGTTAACCTTACTATTATCATAAGAAGTTGAACCATTATTAGCTACCGAACGCTCTTGACGGTTTAGTATCGCTTCAGGCTTAGGTATTTCTGTTTTACCACCATTTTCCTTATCCTCTAAAAATCCTTCGATAGTAGCACGAGCATAGTCAAGATCTTGCAGCGCTTTATTGAAGTCTTCTTCTGATATCACACCATCTTCGTCAGCAAGTCCAAGTTTTTCGTTTAACTTGTCGGAATTTGCTTTGATTAACGCTACTTTTGTCTCATCGCCACCATTTTTTCTTAAATAAGCAACGATTTTATCCATTTCATCTTTTAATGCATAAGTACCTGAACCATTTGTGTACGTTGACAATTGTTTCGGTGTTTCTTTTGCTTCAGTCGCAGGTTGTTCTACGCTTTCAGTTCTTTTACCACGTCTTTTAGGATTCGTTTGAGAGCTAGCTTCAGGAGCCGTCTCCTTTCCTGCATCAGTTGGACTAACTTGGTTTGCAACTGACTCAGGCTCGATCACTTCCTCTCTTTTACGACGCTTTCCTCTGCTTGCTCGCTCGGTCACAGATCCTTCTGAAGCGACCAGCTTATTATTTGCCGAATCTGCTTCTCCCAAGTCTATCAATTTTGGTTGCGATGGCTCCAAGGCTTGATTAACACGACGAATTAGAGCTTCCATAGCTCTTGCTTGCTCATCAACCTGCGCTTGCGTCGCTTTTGGATCTTCCAAAACTGCCTTAGCTGCTGCTAGGCGCGCTTCCACTTCAGCATGCAGTTCCTGCATTGAGCTAAGCGTTAGTTTTGCCAACAAAGCTTGCAGATTCCCTTGAGTCGATTTGGCTGCTGTCGTATCAGCGACAGTCGGCTGTTCTTGCTCTTTTACTTCTCCTGCTTGAGAAGGTTCTTGGTTAGCTGGATTTGTCTCTGACTGAGCAGAGTTAGACTCAGCTCCTGCTTGCCCTTGATTGGTTCCCTCAGCTGGTGCTTCCTGCGTTTTCACCTCATCAGCTGCTTTGAGTTCAGCTGGCTGGTCAGTTGAAACCTTGTTCGAGTCTCCCTCATCCGAGCTTCCTAAATCACCGTCTGCCTTTCCATCAGAACCTGCCGTAACGACATCACTTGCCGTGGCTGGAGTGATGGGTTCATGCGCTGCTACTGCCCCGTTAGCAAAGAACATCAATGCCGCAACCGCGACACTGGCAGCACCAAAGTGGTATTTTCGAATCGAATATCGGAAAACCTTTTCTTTGTTATATTTTCCAAAGTCCATGAAATTTTTCTCCTTTTTTGTAAGTTGTTTTGAAAACAAAAATAGCCTTATCATCTTCAAACTCACATGATATTAAATAGTATTGATAGAACTATTTAACCCACTGCACCCAGTGTACAGTCTAGTAATAATTATACCATACCCCCCCCCCCGAATTTACCATCTAATCATCCAAAAATCTTGATTTTTAGAGAATTTTTTAGTATATGATTATTATATTGATTATAGATATACGCTTTTTTTGATTTATTTCCTAGAAACTAATAACTTTTCTATATCTTTATTTATGAAAATTTTAGTATAATAATAGTTATAATTGGATGGTTTTTAGTAGTCTGAATATATTAAATTTGATTTAGAAACCAAGTATGGATTCGGATTTTAGTTTGAAAAACCTCCCTATTTTTTATTGGAAGAGCTTATCATCAGTTTCTGAAAAATGGCTAAGACTTACGGGACTTATTCGATACCTATTTGCAACAAGATTAAATGGTTAGCTGGTTAGAAATTGAATTGTTCAGCTTTTATTTCATCTCACTATCCCCTATTCCTAGAGCCACAATCTCCTTATTCCTTCCTTTGACGATTCTCATCTCCAAAATCACTCCTATCCCTAGACCGCTTTCAGCCCTTACCTCATGATAATCAAGCTTGGAAATATAGTAGATTGAAATAGAATATGAACAAATTGATAAGGGGATTTTAAAGTAATTTCTAACAATGCTTTAGAAACTATGATGTGCTATTCTAAATTCAACTCACTATAAAAAGCAATTAAAACAAAATGAAACAAGAATCAAACAAATTGGTCTTGGAATTTCAATCAATTTATAACAATATTTTAAAAGCCCCTTGTACTATCCCAGCTTTAGCTCATTATATTTGTTCTAAATCTATTGATTATCATTCTACTCTTATCCTTAATCTAAGATTAGTATTTTGAGCTATCCTACATAAGTCTCCTGCCTTGCTTTTTGATTTTCGTTTATAGGATATTGAATTTGGAATAGTTCACTAGTACTTCTAAAACATTGATAGAAATTACTTTGACTTTCCTGACTGATTTGTTCAGTTCTTATTTCATTTATATATGCTATGCATTAACCGATAGCGGATACCTACGGAGAGCTTGCCACTCAGATGTAGGACCTGCCCATCATACAAAAAAACAGACTTCACCCCACAAAGAGGTAAAATCTGTTACTATTTTCTACACGATATTTCCTAATTTTTAATCCAGCAGTTGGTCCGCCTGGCTGATGGCTCGCTCGGGGTGCTGGGTAAAGGGTTTATTCCCGAAAAACTCCAACCAGGGTTTACGAACCTCGTCTTTGCTGGTTTCTCTGTATTTTTTAGGTCTTATTTATGGTGGTCCTTCAATAGCGCCTCAAACTCAGATGCTGACATACCCAACTGCTGACTGGCAACCTCGGAAGTCAGAAGTCCTTGGCGAACCATATCCAGAAAGGCAAAGAATTTCCCACGCTCTAGACCTTGTTCAATACCTTCCGCCCTAGCTGTTTCCAAGGCATAGTCCTGTGCTAATAATGCTTGTTCTTCACGCATACGTAGTTGACTAAACATCTTCCTGTCCTCCTCGGACCAGCTCTTGTAGTCCAGCAGTTGGTCTGCTTGGCTGATGGCTCGCTCGGGGTGCTGAGTAAAGGGTTTGTTCCCAAAAAACTCCAACCATGGTTTGCGAATGCTATCTTTGCTGGTTTCTCTATATTTTTTAGGTCTTATTTATGGTGGGCCTTCAATAGCGCCTCAAACTCAGAGACTGATATGCCCAACTGCTGACTGGCAACCTCAGAAGTCAGAAGTCCTTGGCGAACCATATCCAGAAAGGCAAAAAGTTTTCCACGTTCAAGTCCTTGTTCTAAACCTTTTTCGATGCCCTGTTCAATCCCCTCTGCACGACCGCGTTCAAGTCCTTCTGCACGACCTCTCTCCAACCCTTTTTCTTCAGCTTGTTCCAAGGCATAGTCCTGTGCTAACAAGGCTTGTTCTTCGCGCATACGTAGTTGACTAAACATCTTCCTGTCCTCCTCGGACCAGCTCTTGTAGTCCAGCAGTTGATCTGCCTGGCTGATGACTCACTCGGGTTCTTGAGTAAAAGGTTTGTTTCCGAAAAACTCCAACCATGGCTTGCGAACCTCGTCTTTGCTAGTTTCCCTGTATTTTTTAGGTCTTATTTATGATGGTTCTTCAATAATTCTTCAAACTCAGAGACAGTCATTCCCAATTGCTGGCTGGCAACCTCGGAAGTCAGAAGACCTTGACGGACCATATCTAGGAAGGCAAAAAGTTTTCCACGCTCTAGACCTTGTTCAATCCCTTCAGCTCGTCCACGTTCAATCCCCTCTGCACGACCGCGTTCAAGACCACGCTCTAACCCTTGTTCAATACCTTCTGCACGACCTCTCTCCAACCCTTTTTCTTCAGCTTGTTCCAAGGCATAGTCCTGAGCGAGTAAGGCTTGTTCTTCACGCCTGCGTTGTTCACTAAACATCTTCCTGTCCTCCTCGGACCAGCTCTTGTAATCTAGCAGTTGGTCTGCTTGGCTGATGGCTCGCTCGGGTTGTTGAGTAAAGGGCTTATTACCAAAAAACTCCAACCACGGCTTGCGAACCTCGTCTTTGCTGGTTTCTCTGTATTTTTTGAGTTCCAAGAACGCCATCTTGACCAGATGGTTTTCTTGTCCATTGTTTGTAATTGTTAAAATCTCACCTGTCGTGTCCTCGCGCATACTAAAGCTATGGAAAGCCAAGTCATCTGAAAAGTAATTGCTATCCACAATGGCAATTGCGTATACTGGTGCGATATGTTTGTAACTCTGATGGGTATCACCTTCACGCTGACGAATTTTTTCAAGATTTTGATTGACCTGACTGCACAGGTAAGCCCATAAACGATTGATGAAAAAATTCTGATGATGAACCTGAATTTCGATGATAACTTGCGTACCATTATCCAACTCCGCCAAAACATCTATACTTGTATAGAAATCCTGTGCCGAGTACGGTAAGGAAGGCAAGACATGAATGTTACTTCCCTCCAAAATGGTCACATTTTTTGCTGGTAAATCCAGCATATCGCGAATAAATTGACAAGTGATTTCTGGGTTGCTAAAAATTTTCTTAGCAACCAAGTCATTAGTTGGGCTGATGCCCGGATGTCTTAGAATCATCCTTTTCCTCCTTCTATTATAGCACATTTTTTAATCTAATTTACTAGATTTGATGCTTCTATCTATTTATTCGTAAAAGAAAGCTTTTCTTCAGAAGAAAGCTAATCGCTTATTTGAAAATTTTTACCCTCTGTTGGATAGTCCCGTCTATCTATGTTATAATGAAAGAAGGATTTAAAATCGGAAAAGGAGTATCTATGCTAAAATTAGGTGTCATCGGCACTGGCGCTATCAGCCATCACTTCATAGAAGCAGCCCATGCTAGTGGAAAATACCAGCTGGTCGCAGTCTATTCTAGGAAACTTGAAACCGCAGCAACCTTTACTTCTCACTATGAGAATATCCAACTATTCGATCAATTAGAAGACTTCTTCAAGAGCTCCTTTGATGTGGTCTATATTGCCAGTCCAAACTCCTTGCATTTTGCTCAGGCAAAAACTGCCTTGTCTGCTGGTAAACATGTTATTCTTGAAAAGCCAGCTGTCACTCAACCACAAGAATGGCTGGATTTGGTTCAAACAGCTGAAAAAAATCACTGTTTTATCTTTGAAGCAGCTCGTAATTACCATGAAAAAGCTCTCACTATCATCAAAAACTTTTTAGCAGACAAACAGATTTTGGGAGCAGATTTCAACTATGCCAAGTATTCTTCCAAGATGCCTAACTTGTTAGCTGGACAGACACCAAATGTCTTTTCAGCCCGTTTTGCTGGTGGAGCTCTTATGGATTTGGGGATTTATCCTCTCTACGCTGCCGTTCGCCTTTTTGGAAAAGCTAATGACGCGACTTACCAGGCTCAACAGCTTGACAATAGCATTGACCTAAATGGTGACGGAATTCTCTTCTACCCAGACTTTCAAGTTCATATCAAGTCTGGGAAAAACATCACTTCCAATCTTCCTTGCGAGATTTATACAACAGATGGAACATTGACTCTCAACACCATTGAGCATGTCCGCTCAGCTATTTTTACCGACCATCAAGGCAATCAAGTCCAGCTCCCTATCCAACAGGCTCCTCATACGATGACTGAGGAAGTCGCTGCATTTGCACAGATGATTCAGCAACCAGACCAGACACTCTACCAGAATTGGCTGGATGATGCAGGCTCTGTTCATGAGCTACTATATACCATGCGCCAGACTGCTGGCATTAGATTTGAGGCAGAAAAATGAAAAGCAAACTACCGACTGAATGGCAAGAACTGAGCGACCAACTCGGTTTCCAAGAATTTACCCCCATTCAAACTCAACTATTTGAGCCCCTTCTTGCTGGAGAAAATCTTCTAGGAGTGAGCCCAACAGGAACCGGTAAGACCCTAGCTTACCTCCTACCAAGTCTTCTCAGACTACAAAAGAAAAAAGCGCAGCAACTCTTGATTCTAGCACCAAATACGGAGCTTGCTGGACAGATTTTTGACGTATGTAAAACGTGGTCAGAAGCCATCGGCTTGACAGCCCAACTCTTCCTATCAGGTTCAAGTCAGAAACGCCAGATTGAACGCTTAAAAAAAGGACCAGAAATTCTGATTGGAACTCCTGGCCGTATCTTTGAACTCATTAAATTGAAAAAAATCAAGATGATGAATGTGGAAACCATCATCCTGGATGAATTTGACCAATTGCTCGATGATTCTCAGATACACTTTGTCGAGAAAATTACTCACTACGCACCGCGTGACCACCAACTCATCTACATGAGTGCGACGACCAAGTTTGACCAAGAAAAGATTGCACCTAACACACATACTATTGATCTTTCTGACCAAAAATTGGATAACATCCAACATTTCTACATGCAGGTAGACCAACGTCACCGAGTGGATATGCTACGAAAACTAGCTCATGTGGAGGATTTCCGCGGTCTAATCTTCTTTAACAGCCTATCAGACCTTGGAAGTGCAGAGGAAAAACTACAGTATCGGGATATATTAGCTGTTTCCCTCGCTAGTGATGTCAATGTTAAATTTAGAAAAGTCATCTTAGAAAAGTTTAAAGATAAGCAACTAACCCTGCTTCTTGCAACTGACCTTTTGGCTCGAGGGATTGATATCGATAGCCTAGAATGCGTCGTAAACTTTGATGTTCCTAGAGATAGCGAAACCTACACACACCGTGCTGGCCGTACTGGTCGTATGGGCAAGGAAGGTTATGTTATCACTCTCGTCACTCATCCAGAAGAACTTAAAAAACTCAAGAAATTTGCGAGCGTACGTGAAATTGTCTTGAAAAATCAAGAACTCTATATTAAATAAAGCCTCATTGCTCTATACACATCCGGTGTATGGAGCTTTTTTATAAGCAATTCAATTTTATACTCTTCGAAAATCTCTTCAAACCGCGTCAGCTTCGCCTTGCTGTATGGATGGTTACTGACTTCGTCAGTCTTATCTACAACCTCAAGACCATGTTTTGAGATGACTTCGTCAGTCTTATCTACAACCTCAAGACAGTGTTTTGAGATGACTTCGTCAGTCTTATCTACAACCTCAAAAACATACTTTGAGCTGACTTCGTCAGTTCTATCTACAACCTCAAAAACATACTTTGAGCTGACTTCGTCAGTTCTATCTACAACCTCAAAAACATACTTTGAGCTGACTTCGTCAGTTCTATCTACAACCTCAAAAACATGTTTTGAGCAGCCTGCGGCTAGCTTCCTAGTTTGCTCTGTGATTTTCATTGAGTATTAGTTCAATACCTGAAAAAAAGAACCTTGCAAAGCAAGATTCTTTTAGTGTCTGACTTAAATAATTGTTCTTCTGGGAACTAAATCGAATTAAGCTTCGATTTCTGTAACCATACCTGAACCAACAGTACGTCCACCCTCACGGATAGAGAATGTAGTACCTTGTTCTACGGCGATTGGGTGGATCAACTCAACGTCGATTGTCACGTTATCACCAGGCATTACCATTTCAGTACCTGCTGGAAGTTCGATTGAACCTGTAACGTCAGTAGTACGGAAGTAGAATTGTGGACGGTAGTTGTTGAAGAATGGAGTGTGACGTCCACCTTCTTCTTTAGTAAGGATGTAAACTTCACCTTTGAATTTAGTGTGTGGGTTGATTGAACCTGGTTTAGCGATAACTTGTCCACGTTCGATTTCATCACGTTGAACACCACGAAGAAGGACACCTACGTTATCTCCGGCAAGACCTTCGTCAAGTTGTTTACGGAACATTTCAACACCAGTAACAACTGCTTTTTGAGTTTCTTCTTTGATACCAACGATTTCGATTTCGTCGTTGACTTTAACGATACCACGGTCGATACGTCCTGAAGCAACTGTACCACGTCCAGTGATTGAGAATACGTCCTCGACTGGAAGAAGCAATGGTTTGTCAGTGTCACGTTCTGGTTCTGGGATGTACTCATCAACTGTGTTCATCAATTCCATAACGATGTCTTCGTATTTAGAGTCACCTTCAAGAGCTTTAAGAGCTGAACCTTGGATAACTGGAAGATCGTCACCTGGGAAGTCGTATTCTGACAATAGGTCACGGATTTCCATTTCAACCAATTCAAGCAATTCTTCGTCGTCAACCAAGTCAACTTTGTTCATGAAGACGATAAGGTGTTTAACACCAACCTGACGTGAAAGAAGGATGTGCTCACGAGTTTGTGGCATTGGTCCGTCAGTTGAAGCTACTACAAGGATAGCTCCGTCCATTTGAGCAGCACCAGTGATCATGTTTTTAACGTAGTCCGCGTGTCCTGGAGCGTCGATGTGAGCGTAGTGACGTTTTTCAGTTTCGTACTCAACGTGCGCAGTGTTGATAGTGATACCGCGTTCGCGTTCTTCTGGAGCAGCATCGATAGACGCATAGTCTTTAGGTTGGTTAACTGATGAAGGCAAGCGACGTGCCAAAACAGTTGTGATAGCTGCAGTTAGGGTAGTTTTACCGTGGTCAACGTGTCCGATAGTACCAATGTTAACGTGTGGTTTACTACGATCGTATTTTTCTTTTGCCATTTGAGTAAAAGCCTCCAATAAAATATATTTTATAGATAGACAGTAGGCAATACAGTCTAACTTTCCTTACTATTTTATCAAATTTCAGCTAAATTGCAAGTGTTTTACAACGTTTTTGTGAATTATTCTTGGTAAAAATTTAACTAACTATATAGAAAGTACTAAATAGACTTATCCTTCGAGGAGTTTTCAGCATTATTCATCCACTCACTTGCTGAAAATGCAAACAGTCTCTGGTTTATACTACAAAAGCAAACTAGGAAGCTAGGTATAAGTTATTCACAACATCAGTTTAATACTCTTCGAACATCTCTTCAAACCACGTCAGCGTCGCCTTACCGTAGGTATAGTTGAAACTGGTCAAAAAGTCTTTGCAATCAGAAAAACATATAATATCAGGTCTTGAGAAACCTTGGTACTATGCGTTTTATTGTGGGACGATTTACTTCATTTTCTCCTAAAGTCAAGTTTTTGCCCAACTTCTTCATCTACAACCTCAAAACACTATTTTGAGCTGACTTCATCAGTTCTATCTACAACCTCAAAGCAGTGCTTTGAACAACCTGCGGCTAGCTTCCTAGTTTACTCTTTGATTTTCATTGAGTATAAGATTGCAGATAAAACGATAAGGACACAGCAGAGCCAATGTCGGTCGAAGAATAGCCCCCTAATCGCTTATTTTATAGCGAAATGAAATAGAAACTGAACATTTTGTTGAGGAAGGCAAATCCATTTCTCACAATGTTCGAGAAAGAAGGGCGGACTATTCCAACTTCAACCCACTATAAAGCAGACTTACAAGATAGGGACCCCAGCTTCAATAATATATAGTAGAATGAAAACTGCACAATTTGATTGGGGAATTCAAACCAATTTCTCACAATGTTTTAGAAACAAGGATCTATTATTTCAACTGCAAGCTACTATAACCCATTAAAGCTGAATAGCCCACTGAGACTTCTAAACCACTGCTGGAGAGGAGTTTGTTTAGACTTTCTTTCATTTCCTAGAAAATCAAAAAGAGAGAACCAATCTGATCCTCTCTTACTTATAGATGGTGCTCACTCAAATGTTAAAGGAGCTATTTCTTAGAGATAAAGGAATTTGAATACAGCTACTGCCGCAATTGCTGCTGCAATAGGTGCTACTACTGGTACCCAAGAATACCACCATTTTGAATCGCCTTTATGCTCACCAAGAACTGATTTTGGAAGGAAAGCATGAAGGAGACGTGGTCCCAAGTCACGAGCTGGGTTCAAGGCAGGTCCTGTAGGTCCTCCAAGTGATGTTACCAAAGCCATAACGAGGAAACCAAGTGCCAAGTGAGCCACAGAAAGTCCTGAAGCAGTGTGTGGAGCCACCTGTGCTTTAATAGCCAAGTCAGAAAAATCAACTGTTTGTCCTGCTTGTGTTGCCATTTGTTTCATGTATTGAAGCACTTCAGCACCAAAGAAGTTTTTAGTCAAACCAAGAGCTGCAAAGAACAAAACAAATGAACCAACAAACTCGTTAATCAAACCATTGACAGTTGCTGCATAGCGACTTTCTTTTGTACCATGGTCAATACTTGAAATAGTTGAGAAAGTTCCCAAGATGTTATTTGGGTTTTCAGTTTTCAAGTAGAATGGGCGGTGTGTTGCCACAACCAAGGCTTGACCAAAGATAGCCCCCAAGACTTGCGCGATAATGTAAGGTACCACTTGTGCCCAAGGGAAAAGACCGCTAACTGCAAGTCCTAGAGTGAAAGCAGGGTTGATGTGGTTCCCAGATACGTTACCAAACATCAAGGCTGGGATCATAACCCCCATACCATAACCAACAGCGATGACGATCCAGCCACTTTGGTGACCTTTCGTACCTTTAAGTTCAACGTTGGCAACTGCACCATTCCCAAGAATGATCAAAATGGCAGTTCCCAAAAATTCAGTGGCATACTTCAGTGCCCATGTGAAATCCATTTGCTAGATTCTCCTTAAAATTTTTTAGACATTCCTTATTTTATCAATTTTTACCCTATTTAGCAACTAGTTTCTGGAAAGATTTTTTAAAAATAATACTCTTCGAAAATCTCTTCAAACCACGTCAACGTCGCCTTGCCGTAGATATATGTAACTGACTTCGTCAGTCTTATCTACAACCTCAAAACGGTGTTTTGAGCTGACTTCGTCAGTCTTATCTACAACCTCAAAACGGTGTTTTGAGCTGACTTCGTCAGTCTTATCTGCAACCTCAAAACGGTGTTTTGAGCTGACTTCGTCAGTCTTATCTGCAACCTCAAAACGGTGTTTTGAGCTGACTTCGTCAGTCTTATCTACAACCTCAAAACGGCTATCTTGGGCTAGGTAAGACAGAGAAATATCTTTTTTCTTATTGATTTCTCCACTAGTTGGCTCCTCTTCTCCAACCAAAATCTTCAAAAGAGTAGACTTACCTGCACCATTTTTCCCAACAAGGGCAATCCGATCTCGTTCATCAACCTGCAGGTTGATACTATCAAAAAGAACCTCTCCTGCAAAAGAACGTTCAATTTTATTAGCTTGTAAAATAATCATACAAGTAGTATAGCATGTTTCCCTAAGGCATTCAAGATAATCGTAAGTCTTAACCCAAATATCCTAGAAAAACCAGCTCTGCTTATGCTTGGTATTAAAAAACATTTGGATTAGAAATTCTATTTATTTTGCAAGATAGATGGTAAAACATTTTTACTCGTTCACAAGAGTGACTCAAATTCAGATACTGACATACCCAACTGCTGACTGGCAACCTCAGATGGCAGCAGACCTTGGCAAACGAGATTTACTAGACCTACTTTTAATCCCTCTTCAATGCCTTCCGCTCGTCCTCGTTCAAGTCCTTGTTCAATCCCCTCAGCCCTAGCTGTTTCCAAGGCATAGTCCTGTGCTAACAAGGCTTGTTCTTCTCGCATACGTAGTTGACTAAACATTTTCCTGTCCTCCTCGGACCAGCTCTTGTAGTCCAGTAGTTGGTCTGCTTGGCTGATGGCTCGCTCGGGTTCTTGGGTAAAGGGTTTGTTCCCGAAAAACTCCAACCACGGCTTGCGAACCTTATCTTTGCTGGTTTCTCTATATTTTTTTAATTCCAAGAACGCCATCTTGACTAGATGGTTTTCTTGACCGTTATTTGTGATGGTTAAGACATCACCTGTCGTGTCCTCGCGCATACTGAAACTGTGGAAAGCTAGATCATCTTGGAAATAATTACTATCCACAATAGCTATTGCGTAAACAGGTGCGATATGCTTGTAACTCTGGTGAGTATTGCCCTCTTGCTGGCGAATTTTTTCTAGGTTTTGATTGACCTGACTGCACAGATAAGCCCACAGGCGATTGATGAAAAAATTCTGATGATGTACCTGAATCTCAATAATTACTTGCGTCCCATTATCCAACTCCGCCAAAACATCTATACTGGTATAGAAATCCTGCGCTGAGTAGGGCAGGGAAGGCAAGACGTGAATATTGCTTCCCTCCAAAATAGTTACATTTTTTGCTGGCAAGTCCAGCATATCGCGAATAAATTGACAAGTGATTTCTGGATTGCTAAAGATTTTCTTAGCAACCAAGTCATTGGTTGGGCTAATGCCCGGATGACGTACAGTCATATTTCTTCTCCTTTCATTATAGCACATTTTTTAATCTAATTTACTAGATTCGATGCTTCTATCTATTTATTCGGAAAAAGAGTAGAAAAAACAAAAGAAATATCAAACTTTATAGCAAAATGAAATAAACTCTGAACAAATAGGATAGTAAAGTCGAATCAATTTCTAGCAATGTTTTATAAGTTATAATGTTCTGTTCTGAATTTAAGATAACATATAATTTAAAGAGACTGGACCAAAACTCAACTTCCGGAGAAAATAAAGTCAATCTTCCCACAATAAAACGCATAGTCTCAAGTTTTGAACACCTGATACTATGCGTTTTTCTGATTTGAGAGGCTTTTTCTCAGCCTCTTCTTAATCTTATACTCAATGAAAATCAAAGAGCAAACTAGGAAACTAGCCGCAGGCTGCTCAAAGTACTGCTTTGAGGTTGTAGATAAGACTGACGAAGTCAGTTACATATATCTACGGTAAGGCGACGTTGACGCGGTTTGAAGAGATTTTCGAAGAGTATTAGCTTTTCTCCACCCCACTACAGTTGACAATGAGCCAAAAAAAGAAGATGACGAATCATCTTCTTAAAAACTATGAGTTTTTAGTCTTCTTTTTTCTTGAAGAATCCTAATCCTAGACCAGCTAACAAGGTCATGATACCAGCGCTAGCCAAGGTAGCATTCGCTTCTGTACCTGTGTTTGGCAATTCCTCTCTTCTATTTGTCTCAGAAGTCGGAGTATTTGCTTCTGGAGTGTTTGGAGTTGGAATTTGACTTTCTGGTGTTGGAATAGTCGGATCTTGTGGAGTTGGAATCGGTGTGGTCGGTTTCTGTGGAACAGGATTATTAGGCTCTACTGGTGTTATCTTTTCAAATCTATGAATTGTAACACCATCCTTCGTTACAGTTGTAATATATCTGTATCCAGGAATATTTCCTGGCTCATGAGTTCCAGGTTTTTCTGGTTTCAATGGCTTACCATTTTCATCCACCCAGATTGTAATATGATTACTTTCTGGAGTTGGTTTTACCGGTTCTTCCGGAGTAGGTGTGTTTGGAACTTTTTCATACGTAATCGGTGTATCCTTACCTGGTTCTGTTGGTACCGCTGGTGGAATGTATCCTTGTGTTGGATCATTTGGCACTTTTGGTTGTAATGGTGTTTCACCAATCTTCGGTGTGTATCCTGGTACGTATGGTATTACTGGTACATTTGGTGTATTAGGATCCGTTGGATCTCCAGGCTTAGTTGGATCTGTCGGATTGTTTGGATATGGTTTTGGTGTCATATCTGTTCCTGTCGGTGGTGTTACACCTTCTGGTAATCTTGGTACCCAACTTCCTAGTTTAGTATAAACTACTTTTTGATCTAATCCTGTCGAATCTGCATTTGTTTCCACTTTATCTACTGAAGCTTTGTCTGCTACATATCCTGTTAATTCAGGTGTGTCTACTTTTGCTAATTCTTTGTCCGCACTTTCCCATTTTCCGTATGTGATTGTTCCTGTAACTGCATTATATGTCGCACTACGTTTGAAGTGGGCTGTTTGTTTTACTGGTTCTTTTCCACTTGGCTCTTCTGGTCCATCCGCAGTTTCTTTCTTAACGTAAGTAATTGTACGTGTTACTTCTTTTTCTAAGTCAGATTTTGCTAATCCAGTTTCTGGCCATTTTGGTCCGTCTGGAATATTAGGGTCAACCGGTGTATTTGGAGTTGGTGGTGTTGTTACTTCTACAGTACGTTCCTTAACAAGTAATTTGAATACTTGAGTTGGATCTCCATTTTCAGGGTCTTTATTCTTATCGAATGTTGCACCTTTCAATGGTTCCTTGTTTTCTACTGTATATCCACGTTTTTCCAACTCTGCAATCTTAGTTATTACTGAATCTGCAGGAATTGGTTCACCTGTTTCACCTGAAAGTTCTACTTTCTCTTTTGGTAATTCTACCTCGGTTCCAGTTGTTGTGTTGAACACCTTCACTACAGCTCTTTGAGGATCTTTTTCATACTCAATCGGCGTATCGTTTTCTGGTGTTTCTGGAATCGGTGGTACCCTGTATCCAGTTTCTGGATTATTTGGATCAACTGGTACTAACGGATTTCCATCTGGTGTCTTAGGTGTATAACCTGGCACATATGGAATCACTGGTGGTTTCGGTGTGTTTGGTTCAACTGGTGTTCCTGGCTGTGGATATTCTGGTTCTCCAGGTTTAGTTGGATCAGTCGGATGGTTTGGATATGGCAGTGGCGTTGGTGTTTCTACACCTGGCACTTTTGGTACCCAGCTTCCAATTTTCTTGTAGACAACTTCCTCTTCAAACGATTCAGTATCAGCTGTCACTTCACTAGAAGGAACCTTCATTTTATCAGCTATATATCCAGTTAATACTGGAGTTTTCACTTCATCTAGTGTTTGTTTATCACTCCATGCACCGATTGTTGTTAGACCTGTCGCTAAGTTAGTTGTTACTTCGCGGGTAAATTCAGCTGTCTTAGTATTCGTTAATTTACCATTATCAACTTCAACTTTTGATCCATTTGTTTCATCAATTTTATAGTATTTAATCGTACGTGTTACAGATTTTGTTTCTGTTTCAACTGATGTACGCTCTCTAAGAATGAGTTCATAAACTTGCGATGGGTCTCCAGTTTCTGAATCTTTTACTTTATCAAACGTTTCACCTTTTAATGGTGTTTTATTATCTACAATATATCCACGTTTTTCTAAGTCTTTGATTTTTTCATCAAGCTTTGTTGAAGGAATTGCAGCGTCTGGTATACCACTATCGATACTTACTTTTTCATTCGGCAATTCTATTTTTACGCCATCTCTGATCGTATAGACTTTTACTACTGCTTTTTGTGGGTCTGGTGTATAGTTTATTTCTATATTTGTTTTTGGATCTGTTGGAGTTGGTGGTGTATATCCTTCCGTTAAATCTGTTGGATTTTTCGGTACTAAAGGAGTTCCGCCAACATTTGGTGTATATCCTGGTACATATGGAATTACTGGTACATTTGGATCCGTTGGATCACCAGGCTTAGTTGGATCGTTTGGATTATTTGGATATGGTTTTGGTGTCATATCTGTACCTTCTGGTGGTGTTACACCTTTCGGTAAGTTTGGTACCCAATTTCCTAGTTTTGTATAAACAACTTTTTTCGTTAGATTAGTCACCTCACCAGTTGAAGTTGGCGCTGTTGCTTCTTCTTCTCCTACGCTTGCTATATCTGCGATATAACCTTCTAGTACTGGTGTATCTACTTTCGGGAATTTACTATTTGTGCTTGTCCAGTCCTTGTAAGACACCGTATTATCCGCTGTATTAGTTACTTCTTTTCCTGTGAATGTGACTGTATTTTCTGTCTTTCGTTCTTCAAGAGTCGTTCTTTTTATAACTCCATTCACATTATCTTCTTTTACATAGGTAATTGTTCTCTTAACTGTTCTGGTTGCATCTACTTCTGCTGGCGCTGGTGGCGTAGTATCTTCCTCATATACAAACGTTACTGTTGCTGGACTCTCAGATATAGTTCCTCTTTCAGCAGCAGAAGCTTTTAACCTTCCCTCTTCAAGAGTACCGTTGTCCAACGATCTTTTCAGTCTATAACGTTTACCATCACTAGCTGTAATCGTCTCTAATTTTTTATCACTAACATTATATTCTGTATATCGTAGTCCACTATCGACAGCAAGGTATGTTCCATCTTCTCCTTTTTTACCTAAATCAGTTTCTTTTTGACCTGTTACAGTATTCTTAAGCGTCAATAGAGTTCCATTGACATCCTGATACTTAACTTTAACATCTCCTGACAGCTGAGATCTTAGTTCAGATGTCTTCTTACTCTTTTTGATTTCTTCTTTTATTTTCTTCTCTTGGTCTTCAGTAATCTTACCTTGTTCTTTTAATTTAGTAATAATACGTGTTGTGACTTCTTTAGACGGTTCTACGGTATCTTGGATTACTGAGAAATCGGCTAGGATTGGTAAGTTATATTGAAGTCTTGGACTTTGCTTGTTAACACCAACACGTTTTTCATTTTCCGCAAACACTTGTATCTTGTAGGCTACAACGTCTTTACCTAATGGAATATCTCCTGTTGAGAAGTATCCACCTTTACCTAATTTGTCCTTATCGCCACTAATCTCTGTATTAATTATTTCTGATAATTTATCATCAGGTAGTACATCGGTACGTGTGACATTATTTTTTTCAACAAAATATCCCGTGAATCTTTCAACACCTTTGTCTGCCGTAGCAGCAAGTTTATTAGTATGATATTTTTCATATTCAGCTTCTGATATTTCACTACTATCAGGTTTGCTAGTTGCTTTCATGTATGATCCAAGGATTTTTGCTTCTTGACTACCGTTTCTTGCTTCCAGGTAAGTGTAGGCGTTTGTGGATCCAATGGCTGCTTTTAAGGCAGAGATTTCTTTGTTTAGTTTAGTTTTATTAGTCTCATCAGCTGTTTCTAATTTTGCTTTTTTATCATTCAACTTCGTCTCAAGCTCTGCACGGTGTTTTTTTACTTTATCTGGATCTGTTACGAGTTCTAATTGGTCTGTATCTGCATGATAGATAATTTTTTTCGCAGTTGGTAATACAAAATCCAATAATTTATAGACACGATCTGGGTCTTTAGACTTAGTTAATGTTGAGTTGTCTGGATATGTTTCACTGCTATTCTCCCATACTGGAGAGTCTTTTTGAACCTCCGCATCCAATTTGGGTCTTAAAATATTTTTGAGCTTATTAGCTACAGTTGCATATGGAACTGTAAAAACACTTCCCTCTTTAAAATAATTATTTTGCCTTCCTGTAGCTTCTAATTTATCCTTATCGATAGGTAACTCATATATAACGTCTCCATTTTTAACGAGTTCTTGTTTTGCTTCCTCTTTTAAAGGTGCTAGTTTCTTATTATCTCTTCTTTCACCTGGATATTTTTCATTATATTTAGCATTTGCAAGAGCATTGACTTTTTTAATGTATTCATCTTTCAATAAATTTTTAATTACTTTATTAAACCCACTTAAATCTACACCTTGGCTATAGCGTTCTTCATTCTCTACTATTCCGTCAATTCGGTTAATAGTATGGTCATAGATGGTCTCTTCCACTTCTTTTGAAGTATCATTCTTATCCTTTTTAATCGCTTTAACAACGATACGATAAGTCCCTTTTGACCCTTCATAGTCTGAGATATACCCTGTTACAAAGTCGATTTTCAAACGACTTCCATATTTGGTAGAGAAGGCAGTGAAGGTTTTTTCTATTCCATTGAATCCCTCAATATTTGGAGAATGTTGGAGAATATCTTCCTTCTCTTTGACAGGTAAGCTAGCAAGATTTTCCTTATTTCCTGTTCTATTCGCTGTCTTTATATCAAATGGAGTGCCATCTTGTGCTTCATCATTTTTATTGGCAAGAGTACGTCCTTTGGCAAGCATTAACATATATTTGAAGCGACGGTCTAATGCTTGCTCGTGAAGGAAGATTTGGTCAAGGGCATTAGAACCAAGCATTCCCCCTTCTTGACGTTTGCCATCTTTGTCAATGTACCAACCAGTAAAGTAACCCTGCGCATTTTTCTTACCGATGGCAAATTTACCCGCATGTCCCTCTTTGTTGATAGCACGCCAACCACCGAAACTGTCTATTTCACGAATTTCACCATCTTGTAATTTCACGCCGTCTGCATCTTCACTGACTTTGCCGTTTTTAAATCTAAGCGCATCCCCAAGAGTATCCATGTTTCTCAAGTATGAACGCTCGTTGTTTTGGAAGTCATCCGGCATATTCTGGATAATCTTCCACATTTCTTCAACTGTAGCATCTTCGCCAGGATCATCAAATGTTAGATTGGCATTCTTATCATCCGCACCCTTTTCTCCAGCCTTAGGCACACGTACCCCAGGCTGATCGTCTTTTACTACGTCACCCTTACGATTGGCATCCAGTAAAGCTGAATCAGTATCTGCTGTGTCTGAACCTCCCTCATTTCTAGAAATCGGCTCTGATTCAGTCCCTGCATTGCCAGCTAGTGTCTCTCCTGTATCCCCATCAGGTAATTCTCTTTTACTACGAGTACGAGGTTTCGTACTTTCTGGAGCTACTAGCGGATTTTCAGCTACGGGAGCATTATAGGTGTTTGCTGCCTCAGTATTGCTTAGGTCAGGCTTATTTCCTGTCTCTCCATTTCCAGACTGTTCTGGATTTGTCGAGTTTGCTGTCCTCTCAGCTTCCCTCGCTGACTCCACACCCTCAGCATGAGCAATCCCAGCCCCCATCAAAAGATAGAGCGCCCCTATAACAACACTAGCTGCACCGACACTTACTTTTCGTATACTGTATTTTAATTGTTTTTCTGGACTATTCATGCCCGCCTTCATATATATATATATTATTCTACTATTTCTACATAATAGAATACAATTTCATCTAAATATTATACACCAGTCGGCTGTAAATTTCAAACTTTACGAATGGCAGATTAGGAGATAGACGACTCTTTTTACTGAGACCAAAGCTAGGCTAGGAGCCCTTCATCAGTCCACAAACGTCAAAAGTCACTTTTATATCGATAGTCTACCCAAGAAATATAGTAATACGTCCATATCCAAGAGTCAGTTACATAAGGGACTGTGTTATACAGAAATAGAGGATTTTTTTGACTTCAAGAGCCTATAAAATTTAAGTGTAGTAGCGACGGAGAAAAAAGAAACCCAACTGATTTACAAGCAAACAGCCTTACTATTTTTAAACTTTTCCCTTTCTTTTCCGAATAAATAGATAGAACCATCGAATCTAGTAAACTTAGATTTAAAACTGTGGTATAATAAAAGGAGGAAAAGGATGATTCTCAGACATCCGGGCATTAGCCCAACCAACGACTTGGTTGCTAAGAAAATTTTTAGCAATCCAGAGATCACTTGTCAATTTATTCGCGATATGCTGGATTTACCAGCCAAAAATGTAACCATTTTGGAGGGGAGCAATATTCATGTCTTACCTTCCCTGCCCTACTCGGCACAGGACTTCTATACCAGTATAGACGTCTTAGCGGAGTTGGACAATGGGACACAGGTTATTATCGAAATACAAGTCCATCATCAGAATTTTTTCATCAATCGCCTGTGGGCTTACTTGTGCAGTCAGGTCAATCAAAATCTTGAAAAAATTCGCCAACGAGAAGGTGATACACATCAGAGTTATAAACACATCGCACCAGTATATGCTATTGCAATTGTGGATAGTAATTACTTCTCAGATGACTTGGCTTTCCACAGTTTCAGCATGCGAGAGGACACGACGGGTGAAGTCTTAACCATCACAAGTAACGGTCAAGAAAACCATTTGGTTAAGATGGCGTTCTTAGAACTAAAAAAATATAGAGAAACCAGCAAAGATAGCGTTCGCAAACCGTGGTTGGAGTTTTTCGGGAATAAGCCCTTTACCCAGCAACCCGAGCGAGCCATCAGCCAAGCAGACCAACTGCTGGACTACAAGAGCTGGTCCGAGGAGGACAGAAAAATGTTTAGTCAACTACGTATGCGCGAAGAACAAGCCTTGTTAGCACAGGACTATGCCTTGGAACAAGCGGAGGAAAAAGGTGTAGAGAGAGGTCGCGCAGAGGGCATTGAGCAGGGACTGGAGCGTGGAAAACTTTTTGCCTTCCTAGATATGGTCCGCCAAGGTCTTCTAACACCTGAGGTTGCCAGCCGACAGTTAGGAATGACCGTGGCTGAGTTTGAAGCCTTGCTAGAAGATTATCACCAATAACGGTAAAGAAAACCATCTGGTCAAGATGGCATTCTTAGAACTAAACGTCTAGTCACAGATTACTCAAAACACTGTTTTGAGGTTGTGTATAAAGATACTGGGTAAAAGTCTTCTCATAATAAAACGTTTGGTATCAATGTTTTATTATGAGAAGATTTACTTTTTTACTGAGATTGAATTTTCCCTAGCCTCAACATCATATAAACCCCAAATTCAATCTGACCTAGTTTGAAAAGATTTTCGAAGCAGATAAGGTTTTACTAAAACTAAAAAAAATGATATAATCAAACTGATTAAATGTTTTAAAAATAAAGGAGAATTTTAATGTCTTACCAAGAAAATTACCAGAAATGGGTTGATTTTGCGGAGCTTCCTGACTACCTTCGTCAAGATTTGGAAAATATGGACGAAAAAACAAAGGAAGATGCCTTCTATACAAATCTTGAATTTGGTACTGCAGGTATGCGTGGCTTGATTGGTGCAGGTACAAACCGCATCAACATCTACGTTGTTCGCCAAGCTACTGAAGGATTGGCTCGTTTGATTGAGTCAAAAGGTGGAAACGAAAAAGAACGTGGTGTCGCAATCGCCTACGATAGCCGTCACTTCTCACCTGAGTTTGCCTTTGAATCTGCGGCAGTTCTTGCTAAACACGGTATCAAATCTTACGTATTTGAAAGCCTTCGTCCAACTCCAGAACTCTCATTTGCAGTTCGTCACCTCAACTGTTTCGCAGGTATCATGGTCACAGCCAGCCACAACCCTGCTCCATTTAACGGTTACAAGGTTTACGGTGAAGATGGTGGACAAATGCCTCCACACGACGCAGACGCTTTGACTACTTATATCCGTGCAATCGAAAATCCATTTGCGGTAGAAGTTGCTGATGTGGAAGCTGAAAAATCTTCTGGCTTGATTGAAGTCATCGGCGAAGCTGTCGATGTAGAATACCTCAAAGAAGTCAAAGACGTAAACATCAACCCAGCCTTGATTGAAGAATTTGGTAAAGACATGAAGATTGTCTACACACCACTTCATGGTACTGGTGAAATGTTGGCTCGTCGTGCTCTTGCCCAAGCAGGATTTGACTCTGTTCAAGTTGTTGAAGCGCAAGCAACTGCTGACCCAGACTTCTCAACTGTAAAATCTCCGAACCCAGAAAGTCAAGCAGCCTTTGCCCTCGCTGAAGAACTTGGTCGTCAAGTTGGTGCAGATGTTCTTGTGGCAACTGACCCAGACGCTGACCGTGTTGGTGTTGAAGTTCTTCAAAAAGATGGTAGCTACCTCAACCTTTCAGGTAACCAAATCGGTGCTATCATGGCAAAATACATCTTGGAAGCTCATAAAAATGCTGGAACTCTTCCTGAAAATGCCGCTCTCTGCAAATCTATCGTATCAACTGACTTGGTAACGAAGATTGCTGAAAGCTACGGGGCAACCATGTTCAACGTTCTGACTGGTTTCAAATTCATCGCTGAAAAAATCCAAGAATTCGAAGAAAAACACAATCACACTTACATGATGGGATTTGAAGAAAGCTTCGGTTACTTGATTAAACCATTCGTACGTGATAAAGATGCTATCCAAGCCGTTCTTGTCGTTGCTGAGCTTGCTGCCTACTACCGTTCTCGTGGTTTGACACTTGCTGACGGTATCGAAGAAATCTACAAAGAGTATGGCTACTACGCAGAAAAGACAATCTCTGTTACCCTTTCAGGTGTCGATGGTGCTGAACAAATCAAAGCAATTATGGCTAAATTCCGTAATAATGCTCCAAAAGAATGGAATGCAACAGCTATCACTGTCGTAGAAGACTTCAAGGCACAAACTGCTACTGCTGCTGACGGTACTGTTACAAACTTGACAACTCCTCCAAGTGACGTGTTGAAATACACACTTGCTGACGGTTCATGGATTGCTGTTCGCCCTTCAGGTACAGAACCAAAAATCAAGTTCTACATTGCAGTTGTAGGGGAAACCAACGAAGAATCACAAGCTAAGATTGCTAACATCGAAGCAGAAATCAATGCTTTTGTAAAATAAAGATCTAAAAAGATGAGACCAAATAATCTCATCTTTTTTTCGTATCAAATCTAAGCAATTTTAGAAACTTTATGGCATACTAGACATATCAATGAAAGCGAGGTAATCTCATGGAACAATTTTTAGATAATATCAAAGATCTTGAAGTCACTACAGTTGCGCGTGCGCAAGAATCTCTTGATAAAAAAGAAACTGCAACCTTCTTTATCGGTCGCAAAACTTGCCCTTACTGCCGTAAATTTGCAGGTACATTGGCTGGTGTCGTAGCTGAAACCAAAGCTCACATTTACTTCATCAATAGTGAAGAATCAAGCCAACTCAATGAGTTACAAGCATTCCGTTCACGCTACGGAATCCCAACTGTACCAGGATTTGTTCACGTTGCAGATGGACAAATCAATGTCCGTTGCGACTCTTCAATGTCAGCACAAGAAATCAAAGATTTCGCAGGATTGTAAAAAATCAGCTAACAAGTCTTAAAATCACAAAAACGCATAATGTAAGGTGCAAAAACCTTGATATTATGCGTTTTATTGTTCCTAAAACAGTTACATCAGCGTTTCGTTACAGCACATTTTAATTTTGGAAGTCAAATCAATTTTTAACAATGGTTTAGAAATCACAGTGGGCTATTCCATATTCAATTATCCAGATTCAATCGCTATTATCGTTTTCCTAGATTACAAAAAAACTACGTTTTGCTAATCAAAACGCAGTCTCAGCCACTATTTTATCTTACTGTCCTTCTTTTACTTCTTTGGTTGCTACATCTTCTCCAAACCATTTTTGGCTGATTTCTTGGAACTTGCCGTCCTTGTAAAGACTAGAAAAAGCTTCATTTATCTTCTTAACCAGAGTTGTATCTTCCTTACGGGCTCCAACCGCAAAAGCTTCTGTTTCTAGTCCAACTGTAAAGACATTATAATCGTTTAAAACACCTTCTGCTTCTAAATAATAGTTTGCATAGACACGGTCAATCAATAGACCGTCAATTCGATCGTTTTTCAAATCAATCAAGGCTTCATTAAAGGTTTGGTATTGATTCGCTTCCTTATTAGCGACAATATCCTTTAAAATCGCTGGGTTTGCTTCAAAGTCCGCATAACCAGATGAACCGGCTTGAGCTCCTAATGTCTTTCCAGCCATATCCTTTGCAGTCGTGATACCAGATGATTTCTTCGTAACCAATACCTGCTCATTCTTCATATATGAGTTACTGAAAGCTACCTTTTCACGGCGTTCGTCTGTAGCGGAATAGCCATTCCAAATCAGATCAATCGTTCCTTTTGTCAATTCAGCTTCTTTCAAATCCCAATCAATCGGTTGCCAATTTACTGTAATTCCGTATTTTTCAAAAACAGCTGTAGCTAAATCAATATCAAATCCTGCATAAGAACCATCTTTCTGAGCAAATCCCATTGGAACAAAAGTGCTATCAAATCCAATAGTAATAGACTTGTTAGACTGGTACTTAGACCAATTGTCTCCACTAGTTTCGCTAGTATTTTTCCCACAAGCTACTAAGAACAAAGCAGTCATCAGACTGACTAATACAAGCATCCATTTTTTCATCCATTTTTCCTCCTATTTAGGTTCTACTTTCAATAATACATCTGCGATATTTTCCGCGAACTGCAAATCGTGGGTTACCACAATCTGGGTCATCCCAAGTTCCCTATTTTGCAAGATTAGTTTTTCCACTTCCAAGCGCAATTCTGGATCTAGGGCAGAAGTTGGTTCATCGTAGCCAATGATTTCTGGGTCAATCATCATAGCACGCGCCAAAGCCACCCGCTGCTTTTGCCCACCAGATAATGAAAATGGATAGGCATCTGCATGCCCTGCCAGTCCTAACTGTTCCAAGAGTCCACTCGCCTTCTTCTCAGCTTCTTCCTGCTTCATCCCCATGGTCTTCACAGGCGATAAAGTCAAATTGTCCAAAACTGATAAATGAGGGAACAGTTGAAAATCTTGGAAGACAAATCCCAGTAGGTTTCGCTTCTGCAATTCATCCAGCTCTAAAGGTTGTCCATTATAAAAGATTTGCCCTGAATCAATGGTTTCAAGACCCGCAAGCATACGTAAAAGAGTTGTCTTACCGCCACCGGAAGGCCCAACGATAGCCAGGATTTGCTTTTCAGGAATACTTAGACTGAAATTAGATAAAATTTGCTTTTCACCAAATCCCTTATTGATATTTCGTAATTCTAACATGGCAGCCTCCTATCTATAATAACTATACTTCTTCTCAACTTTTTTAGAAATAATTGTCACAATCCCAATCAAAATCAAGTAAATGGCTCCTGCCAAGAACATGGGAACCAGACTGGCGTCACGGTTGGCAGCTGTTCGACTAGCCAAGATAAGGTCTGAAATTCCAAGAGCATAGACCAAAGAAGTATCCTTGACCAAACTCATAACTTCATTAAAGACACTAGGAAGAACAATCTTGGTCACTTGGGGCAAGATAATATAGCGCACTGTGGCAAAGGGACTAAACTTCAAGACCTTGGCAGCCTCATACTGTCCTCTTGGAATAGTGTCAATTCCTCCACGGAAAATTTCTGCAAAGTAAGCTGCATAGTTGAGAACAAAGGCAATAATGGCAGCAGGAAGGCGGTCTAAACGAATCCCAATACTTGGAAGCACATAATAAATAAAAATCAGTTGCAAGAGTAAGGGGGTGCCACGCATAACCCAGATGTAAATGTTAATCAGATAATGGAGGGGCTTCCAATGGACTTGCAAGGCAAAGGCAATCAAAACGCCCAAAGGAATCGAAAATAGCAAGACCAGTGCAAAGACCTGTACAGTCGTGCTCGCACCATTCAGTAAACTCGGTAATATCTCAAATAAATAAGACATACTGCACCTCCTAAAAGTAATTGTTCCTATTATAGCATGAATAAACAAAATAACCAACCATTTTTGTAAAAAAATTCTATCATATACAAATAAAAACCGTAGCTATCAAAAGAGATAAACTACAGTTCTATATGTTTAAACATTCTTACAATCTCTCAAACAGTTCTTGCATTTGCACATCATCTGGAATCAGTTTTAAGTAAGCTTGTGCATTAACTTTTGCTTCCTCAAAGTAGCCCAATTCACGCAAGAGGTAGATATAGTGTTCCAGAAACTCTGGATTGTCCTTTAAATCTCCTGCCAACTCTTGGTAAAGCTCATAGGCAGTATCCAAATCGTCCATTTCTTGATAGGAACGAGCAATCATCCACTTGGTCAAGAGATTTTCTGGCTCTTCGCTCTGCAAGTCTATAATATCCTCATAACGCTCCTGCTCCAGATAAATAGTTGCTAGACGGAGTAAGATTTCTTCCGTATCCTCAGCATCTTCTTTAGCAGTAAGGAGATAATTTTCTGCCCCACTAGCATCATGCAATTCATAAGAGAATTGTGAAGCAGCTAGCAAGAGGCGAGTTTCAAAGGGATTTTTCTCTAAGCCTTGCTTAGCGATACGCAGGGCTTCTTGAACTTGATGTTCCTTATGTAAGGCCTGACTGTACCCATACTCATATCCTTCAAAATCAGGAGAAATGGTATCAAGCTGCTTAAAGTAGAGGGTGGCTTTTTGATATTCTTCTTGATCAAAGTAAAGACTGGCCAGCTCAAAAGCTGTTAGGTCATCGTATTCTAACTCCAGAGCTTTTTCTAAAAACTCAGTAGCCGTTTCAAATTTCCCTAACTGGGCATAGGCAAAGCCAATTCGTTGATAGGTAGAAATGCCTGTTTGCTCATAAATAGTACGATTATCTAACTGGGCATAGCCTTGAATAGCTTCTTGGTAATTTTCCAACTCACTATCCAACTCTGCTAAGCCCAATATCAAGAGAGGATCCTCTGAGTAAGTCAAGGCCTCCAATAATTTCTCACGCGCCACATCTGTCAAACCTTCCAGCTGGTAAAGGTCTGCTTTAAGCGCCAAAGCCGAAATATACCAGTCACTGTCAGCTTGGATTTCCTCTAGATAGGCAAAGGATTCTTCTATTTGACCATCCTCGCTAGCGATTGCTGCTAGATTAAGATGAACCTCTGGAAAGTCCTCTACGATTTTCAGGTAAATTTCCTTGGCCTGAGGATAAAAACCAATCCCTTCAAGATAAGTTGCCAACTCATACAGAAGGTCACTTGGATCATTTTCTAAAGCTTTGACGAAATAATGTTCTGCCTTGGCTAAATCTTGCTCCTCCAAAGCCTGTAACATCTGTTGACTATTGTTCACTCTTGACTTCCTCGCCCTCTAATTCATATAGACCACTGACTACCTTATACCATTCGAAAATGGCTGAAATGACAACCTTAGCAGAGGCATAAACCGGAATACCAAGTAAAACTCCCCAGATACCAAACATAGATCCTGAAGTTAACAAAACAAAGAGAACATTAATGGGATGGATGTTTAATTGACTTCCCAAAATCAATGGAGAGACAAAACGGCCTTCAATAGTTTGTTCTACGATAAAGACAATCACTACTTTCAAAAGCATGACTGGACCAGCAATCAAGCCCAGAACTAAGGCAGGAAGCATGGCTAGGAAGCTACCAAGATAAGGAACCAGATTTAGAATACCGGCAGTAACACCCAGCGTAACCGCATAGCGTAGACCAATGATCTTGAAGAAGATCATAAACATTACTGCAACAATAATAGCCACTGTCACTTGCCCTCGAACATAGTTGGACAACTGTTGATTCACATCTGACAAAACTTGTCCTACAGGTTCTTTCAATTTTGTTGGCATGAATTGGGTCAAATAGTTACGCAAGTCTTTCCCATCACGCAAGAGATAAAAGAGCATGAAAGGAACGATAATCAAGGCAACAATCACTTGAGATGCCCCGCTAATAAAGGCGCTCACCCAGTTGACTGCCTGAGATGAAACCTTACTTGCCCAAACTGTAGCCTGGCTAGAGAAGTTTGTCAAAACTTGTTCTAACTGAGGCCTGAAATCATCTGGTAAACGCTTGGTTACCAAATCATCAATAACCCTATCTGCATCTTCAAGATAGATTGGTACATTTCTTGCGAATGTCAAAACCTGACGTTGCAGATTTGGAATGGCGACTGCCAAGCCCCAAATGATAAAGAGAGCTATGATGACAAAGACAATGCTGATGGCTATGACGCGATTAACCTTACGCTTCTCCATCCAATCAACAATAGGATTCAGTAAATAGTATAGTAAACCAGATAGAATGACTGGCAACATCACAACTGCTAAAAAGTCTAAAACAGGTGAAAATAGAAAACTAATCTTACTTAAAATAAAAAGATTCAATCCCAATAATAAGGTTACTAAAAATACCGTAATGGCCTTGTTATCTAAAAACCACTTAAAAAACCAAGATAGGCTAAAATGTTTCTCTTTTTGCTCCATAAATACTTCCTTTCTATCGTTCTCTCATTATACCATTTTTGAAGTAAAATAACTCTTTTTTTAAGTGCTTATACTCTTCGAAAATCAAATTCAAACCACGTCAGCTTCGCCTTGCCGTACTCAAGTACAGCCTGCGGCTAGCTTCCTAGTTTGCTCTTTGATTTTCATTGAGTATTACATGGAGACAGCGACATAAAAAATCTCCTCAAAAGAGGAGATTCAATTATTCTTGAATATGACGGTCTAAGTTCTTCTGATAATCAGCATTTGATTTGGCTTTTTCATCAGCAAATTTCTTACGGAACTCATCCATTTCTTTAGACGTTACAATCTTGTCTTGTAATTTTTGGTACTTGTAGCTGTGTTCACTTGTCTTATCACCTACCCAACCATCTGCACCGCTACCTGGAACTTTCTTCGTTATTAGCATTTGGGCACCATCTGAGTATACAGGAATAACCAAGGCACTATCTGTTAACCAAGCTTGAGCTTTAGCATATTTAGAATAACGTTTTTGCAGATCTGTTTTCTCACCACTAGCATCCGTAATTAACTCTTTAAACTTATCTAAACCAACAGCTTTGATTGCCGGATTATCTGTACCTGGTGCTACACCAAGTGCTCCTAGAAGAGTTGGGCCAGACGTTGGATCAAATACATCTAAATAGGTTGATGGATCTGCATAATCAGGACTCCAACCACTATTTACATTGATATCCCAATCAATATTGTCAGTTGATGTTGCAAATACTGTCATATTTCCCAATTCATCATCAGAAACTTGTTGAATGTCAATCACTATATTTTCAGAGCCTAAGGCTTCCTCAATGGATTGTTTATAAGATTGGGCTTGACGAATAAAATCTGTCTGAGTAGAGGAAACTGGAAGGTCTAAATGAACGGGGAACTGTACTCCATCGGCTTGAAGTGTTTTCTTAGCAACTTCAAATTTAGCTTTAGCCTTGTCTACATTATGAAGTGAATCTTGTGCATCATCAAGACTCACGTCTTTCCAAGCGCTATCCAACTTATCCAGTTCTTCCTTAGCTACTTGCCCAAACGACTGCTCTCCAACTTGGACAAATGTTGGAGGGGTAAAACTTGTACGTAATTTACGAGGTGCCACTTCGTCCCCAAATACTTGAGATACTGCAGCCGTACGATCTGCAGCGAAAGCCAAGGATTGACGGAAATCTTTATTCAACAAAGCCTTTTTAGTGGATGATTTTTCCACATCACTTGTTTTAGCAGTATGGTTATAAGCTACACGATCAATATTAGTAGACATATAGAATACGCCACCTCTTTGTTGACCATATACAATATTATCCTTGTACTTTTCTTTTAGACGTTCATAGTTGGCAGAATTTTTAAAGAGAGGTGCCGCTGGATAATGTCCTTCATCAAAGCCACGTCCAAGAGAATCGGCATCCTGACCATCAAAGAAAGACAATTTAATATCATCAATAAAGACATTTTGCTTATCCCAATAGTTTTGATTTTTGGTCATCTCAATGGAAGATTTAGATGTCAATCCCTTGAGGAGGTAGGCACCATTATAAAGAATGCTTGTTACATCAGTCGCCTTCCCAAAGTCATCTCCTTTAGAAGCCAAAAAGTCCTCGCTAATTGGGGCAAGAACGCCCATTGTTGTCTTAGAATTCCAGAAAGATTCTGGATGGTTCAAAGTGTAAACAACCGTATAATCATCTGTTGCTTTTACACCAACAGTAGAGAAATCTGTTGTTTTCCCATTGACATAATCGTCCAAACCTTGAACCGAGTCTTGAACCAGATAAAGAGCCTGTGATTTCTTATCAGCTGCGTGCTTCAGACCAGTTACAAAGTCCTGAGCTTTGACTTCACCATACTCTTCGCCTTCATTGGTATACCATTTGACACCCTGACGGATTTTATAGGTATAGGTCAAACCATCTTTTGAAACAGTCCAATCTTCTGCAACTGATGGAACCAGATTCCCATATTGGTCATTTTCAAGTAGACCGTCAATAACGTTCCCTGTGACCTGTTTTGTACTCTTGTTACCAGAAACTGTATAATCCAGAGTCGTAGGATCTGTAGAGAAGACATAGGTATAGGTAACAGGTTTAGTAGCATCTTTACCACCTGTTGAACACGCTGCTAGCATAGCTGCCGAGAGTATAGCTACACCAGCTGCTAGAAAAACTCGTTTTTTCATAGTAAGGACTCCTTTAAACATTTTATGAGTTCATTATAGCACTTTTAAGAAGAAAAGTAAGGAAAACAATCTCAATATTATTATGTTTTTTAAAAAACCAATCAATTATTTTTTAAAGTGCTTACATCTAATTGGATGTCTTTAATTGGCTTGTTTTTGTGATATAATAGTCTTATCTTTATATAGAGGTAGAGTTATGAAAGAAACTGTTTATTTTGGAACTTACACACGTCGTACTTCCCAAGGGATTTACAAGGCTGACTTTGATACAGAAACTGGTCAGCTTTCAAACCTAGAACTTTTTGCAGCTGAGCCAAGTCCAACCTACCTTGCCTTTGACCAGCACCAACACCTATACACTGTTGGTAGTCAAAATGGCAAGGGGGGCATTGCAGCCTATCAAACTGACGGGACTTTATTAAATCACGTCGTTGAGGAGGGAGCCCCCCACTGTTATGTTGCCGTTGATGAAAAGCGTGATTTGGTCTATGCAGCCAACTACCATAAAGGACAGGTCCTTGTTTATAAACGTCAGGAGGATGGGAGTCTTTTACTTAGTGATGTAGATCAACACAGTGGCCAAGGTCCACATGAGAATCAAGCTTCCCCCCATGTTCACTATACAGATTTAACACCTGACCACTATCTAGTGACCTGTGATTTGGGTACTGACCAAGTTATCACTTATGACCTTGATCAAGAAGGGAAATTATCTAAGCTCTATACCTACAATAGTATTCCTGGAGCTGGTTCTCGTCATATTGTTTTCCATAACCACTATAAAATCGCTTATCTCATTTGTGAACTCAATAGCACTATCGAGGTTTTAATCTACGATGGCGTTGGCGAATTTGAACGTATGCAGGTCATTTCAACTTTACCAGAAGCTTACGAAGGCTTTAATGGAACCGCTGCTATTCGTCTCTCTAAAGACGGTAAATACCTCTACGCTTCTAACCGTGGCCATGATTCTATCGCAGTATATACCATCCTTGCGGACGGTAGCTTAGAGTTGCTAGAAATCGTTCCAACACATGGTCAGACCCCACGTGATTTTGATTTGACACCTGACCAAAAATTTCTCATTGCTGTCCACCAAGACTCTGACAATGCAACTGTCTTTAAACGTAATTGTGACAATGGTCGTCTAGCAGAACTTTCCAACGACTTCCATGTTCCCGAAGCAGTCTGCATCCGTTTTGCTCCTTAATAAAACATATAAAAAATGAACTTGGAATTTTCAAGTTCATTTTTTCTTATAGTCTATTTCCGACATTAATACGGTTAATGGCACGTTGCAGTGCAATCTTAGCACGACGTTCTTGGTCAATCAAGTGTTTGTCTTGTGCTTCTTCAATTGCACGTTCTGCACGAAGTTTGGCACGTTCTGCACGACTGATATCGATATCACGAGCACGTTCTGCAGAGTCAGCGACGATTGTAATCATATCATTGGCAATTTCAATAACGCCACCGTTTACTGCAATCCAGTTCACGTGATCTTCGTCATCAATACGTTTTACCTTTACTTCATCAACTGCTAAAACCGCAATCATATTTTCATGTCGTGGCAAGATCCCCATCTCACCATCCAGAGTTCGAACCGATACATAGCTGGCATGGTGATCATAGACGAGACCATCTGGTGTCACGATCTGGACAGTTAACTGAGCCATAGATCACCTCTTAAAATCCCATTTTTTCAGCTTTTGCAATCACATCTTCGATAGAACCTACACCACGGAAGGCATCTTCTGGTAAGTGGTCGTATTTACCATCAAGGATTTCCTTAAAGCCACGTACAGTTTCAGCAACTGGAACATAAGAGCCTGGCTGGCCAGTAAATTGTTCCGCAACGTTGAAGTTTTGTGACAAGAAGAACTGGATACGACGGGCACGAGCCACCAAGGTCTTTTCTTCATCAGAAAGCTCATCCATACCAAGGATAGCAATGATATCTTGCAATTCATGGTAACGTTGAAGGACACGTTTTACTTCTGCAGCAACTGCATAGTGCTCTTCTCCAACGATTTCAGGTGCCAAGGCACGTGAACTTGAAGCAAGTGGGTCAACGGCTGGGTAGATACCCAATTGTACCAACTTACGTTCCAAGTTTGTTGTTGAATCCAAGTGAGCGAAGGCTGTTGCTGGCGCTGGGTCAGTATAGTCATCCGCTGGCACATAGATAGCCTGGATAGAGGTTACAGACCCCTTCTTAGTTGATGTGATACGCTCTTGCAATTGCCCCATTTCCGTAGCAAGTGTTGGTTGGTAACCAACGGCTGATGGCATACGACCCAAAAGGGCAGATACTTCTGAACCAGCCTGAGTGAAACGGAAGATATTATCGATAAAGAGAAGCACGTCTTGGCCTTCCACATCACGGAAGTATTCAGCGATTGTCAAACCAGTAAGGGCAACACGCATACGTGCTCCTGGCGGCTCATTCATCTGACCAAATACCATGGCTGTTTTCTCGATAACGCCTGATTCTTTCATTTCCCAGTAAAGGTCATTCCCCTCACGAGTACGTTCCCCAACACCGGTAAATACTGAAATACCACCGTGTTCTTGGGCAATGTTGTGAATCAATTCTTGGATTAAGACGGTTTTACCAACTCCGGCACCACCGAAGAGTCCAACTTTACCACCTTTAAGGTAAGGGGCAAGAAGGTCGATAACCTTAATCCCTGTTTCAAGGATTTCAGAAGAGGTAGACAACTCATCAAAAGTTGGAGCTTTTTTATGAATTGGCTGACGCTCTGCGTCTTCTGTAAAAGGAGCTTCCAAGTCAATGGTATCTCCCAAAACATTGAAGACACGTCCCAAAGTTTCTTTACCTACTGGTACAGAGATTGGACGACCTGTGTCCAATACTTCCATTCCACGAGTCAACCCATCTGTTGATTCCATGGCGATAGTACGGACCATACCATCTCCTAACTCCAAGGCTACTTCAAGGACGATTTTTGTTTTTCTTTCGTCATTTTTGTAGACGACAAGTGCATTGTTAATCTCAGGAAGTTTTTCCCCTGCTGCAAACAAGACGTCTACAACGGGACCGATAACCTGAGCAATTTTACCTGAACTCATCTCCTTCTCCTATTCTATATAAGATACTGTCGGTTCCTAGTTCAACTAGGTCCTAAGTTCATTTTCATACGAGCTGGGCTAGAGCCTATTCTAAGGCACTAGCACCTGCTACGATTTCTGTAATTTCTTGTGTAATCGCCGCCTGTCTGGCACGGTTATACTGAATTGTCAAATCATTGATGACTTTCTTAGCATTATCTGTCGCTGTTTGCATGGCTGTCATACCAGCAGCATTTTCAGCTGTCTTAGCATCGATAATAGCACCGTAAATCATACTTTCTGCAAATTGAGGCAACAACTGCTCCAAAATTTCTTCTCGGCTGGTTTCCAATTCAAAAGTCAAGCTATATTCTTCATCCGCTTCATTTGGATCCAAATCCACAATTGGGAGCATTTGTTCCACACGCATCTGGCTTGTCAAGGTATTGACATGGTGGTTGTAACAAACATAAAGCTCATCAAAAAGTTCATTTTGGTACATTTCAACAGTTTTTGAAATAATCTTACGAACTTGATCAAAGCTAGGTTGGTCTGCCAAGCCACGTAGTTCATAAAGTGGTTGAATACCACGGGCCTTAAAGAAATCAGCTCCCATTCCACCGATACAGATCATTTCAAAACTTGTACCGTCTGGGTGGTATTCTTCCTTCAACTCCATAACAGCTTTCAGAATAGAGGAATTATAACCTCCAACCAAACCGCGGTCTGAAGTAATGACGATATAACCTGTCTTCTTAACTGGACGGCTAATCAACATGGGATTAGTTGAACCACCAGCTCCATTACCATGAAGGATGTCTGTCAAAAGTTTGCGAACTTTCTGAGCGTAAACTTGGAAGTTGCGAGCAGCTTCTTCAGAGCGACCTAGCTTAGCAGCCGATACCATTTGCATGGCATTAGTGATTTGACTCGTATTTTTTGTTGAGGCGATTTTTGTTTTAATATCATTTAGAGATACTGCCATCTGACACCTCTATTCTTATTGGAAGCTAGATTGATTGAGAAACTCTGTAATCGCAGCATCCAAGACTGCTTCTTCTGGCAAGTCTTTTGTATCACGAATGGTTTCCAAAATCTCTGGATGTTGAGCATCAAAGAAGGCATGGAACTCTTCCTCGAAACGAACAATATCATCTACTGGAACAGTATCCAAGAAACCATGTGTCAAAGCATAAAGAATGGTTACTTGTTTCTCAACAGGCAATGGTTTATGAACAGGTTGTTTCAATACTTCAACTGTACGACGTCCACGGTTCAATTTAGCCTGTGTTGCCGCATCCAAGTCAGAACCAAACTTAGTGAAGGCTTCCAACTCACGGTATGAAGCAAGGTCAATACGAAGTGTACCAGCAACCTTCTTCATGGCTTTGATTTGTGCAGAACCACCTACACGTGATACAGATGAACCCGCATCGATGGCTGGACGAATACCCGCATTGAAGAGACCATCGCCAAGGAAGATTTGTCCATCAGTGATAGAAATCACGTTGGTTGCGATATAGGCAGAGATATCTCCTGCTTGTGTCTCGATAAATGGTAGGGCTGTAATTGATCCACCACCAAGTTCATCAGAAACTTTAGCTGAGCGCTCAAGCAAACGGCTGTGAAGATAGAAAACATCACCTGGGAAGGCTTCACGACCTGGAGGACGACGAAGCAAGAGTGACAGTTCACGATAAGCTACCGCTTGTTTTGATAGATCATCGTATACAATCAAAACATGCTTCCCTTGGTACATAAATTCTTCCGCCATGGCAACCCCAGCATAAGGAGCTAGGAAAAGCAATGGAGATGGTTGTGAAGCAGAAGCTGTCACAACGATTGTGTAGTCCAAGGCACCGTACTGACGAAGTGTTTCTACTTGCGTACGAACTGTTGATTCTTTTTGTCCAATTGCGACATAGATACAGATCATATCTTGATCTTTTTGGTTCAAGATTGTATCAATCGCAATGGTTGTTTTCCCTGTCTGACGGTCACCGATAATCAACTCACGTTGACCACGACCAATCGGTACAAGGGCGTCAATAGCTTTCAAACCAGTTTGCAATGGTTCTGAGACTGACTTACGTTGCATGACACCAGGAGCTGGCGCTTCTACTGGACGAGTTTTATCTGTGTGGATTTCTCCAAGACCGTCAACTGGACGACCAAGCGGATCCACAACACGACCAATCAGACTTTCACCTACTGGGACTTCCATGATTTTACCTGTACGGCGGATTGTATCGCCTTCACGAATATCTGTAAAGTCACCTAGGATGATAATACCAACGTCTGTTGACTCTAAGTTTTGAGCCATACCATAAGAACCGTTTTCAAAGATCAACAACTCTCCACTCATGGCATTTTCAAGGCCGTGAGCACGCGCGATACCGTCCCCGATATAGGTTACAACACCTGTTTCAGTCACATCAAAATTGGGTTTGAAATTTTCAATTTGTTGCTTAATTAAAGCGCTGATTTCTTGTGCGTTAATTGCCAAAAGAACACCACTTTCTATTTCAAATTTTCTTTAACAACTTTAAGTTGTTGTTTAATACTCACATCAATTGTCTTGTGATTGGCAAAAATAACAAAACCACCAATGAGACTTTCATCGATTTCTTCTTTTACACTCCTTACTTTCAGAGACATTTTCTTCTCAATCAAAGGGAGCAAACGACTCTTTTGTTCATCAGTTAGAGGATGAGCAGCAGTAATCGTCACTTCAAATCGATTTGTTTCTTTTTCAAGTCGGTCCAAGCAATCTACAAGCACATCATAAAAAAGATTTACTCTGTGATTGTAGGCCAGAACCTGGATAAAGTTTTGTAATAAAGGTGACACAGAGTCTTGGAAAAAAGCAATCGTTTTTTTCTTGTCAGACTCATCTACTGTCACTTTTTTTAAAAAAGAAGGTAAACCTGTTTCTTCAGCAACTTGCTTGATTTGAGTCAAGTCTGAAAAGATACGGGCTTCTTCTCCTTTTTCAAGTACCAATTGGACAAAAGGCATGCTGTATTTTTCAATTACCTTTACTGTTTTCTTGTCCATTAAGCTTCTCCTAGCTGATCGATATACTGATCAATGAGTTCTTTATGGGCATGACCGTCAAGGTTTTGTGAGATGATTTTACCAGCTAGGCTGATGGTCAAATCTGCTACCTCACCCTTAACGCTTTGTAAAGCTTCAGCTTTGTTTTGAGCAATTTCTTGGTTTGCTTTTTCTTTTAAGCGTCCTGCTTCTAGTTTAGCATCTACTAAAATACTAGCCTTACTTTTCTCAGCTGTTGCTTTCGCATTCTCAATGATTGCCTTGGCTTCTTTACGGCTACCAGCCAATTCATCTTCGCGTTTTTGAGCCAATACTTCTGCTTTTTGACGGGCTTCTTCAGCACTGTCAATATCAGTAGCAATTTTTTCAGCTCTTTCTTCGAAAATGCCTGTAATATTAGACCATGCAAATTTTTTAATCAAGACTAGCAAAAGAATAAAAGAGCCAGTGATTAAAATAAAATTACCAATCAATTCACCTACTGTTACGTGCATCAGTTACTCCTTTCTATTCCTCTTCAATATTAATCTTATTCCCTAAATACACAGATGTCAAAAGAGTAAAGACATAAGCTTGGATGCAGGAAATAAAGACAGAAAATGCAGTCCAAGCCAAATTAGCTCCAAAGGCTACTGGATACCAATAAATAGCTTGGTGGGAAAGAAGAAGTAACAAACTCGTCATGACCTCTCCTGCAAAGATATTCCCAAAAATCCGCAAAGCCAAAGATAAGAAGTTTGTAAATTCTTCCAAGATATTCATCGGTATGACAAAAACAGGACTCATAAAAGATTTTATACTTTTTTTAAATCCACGACGACGAACGCTTTCTATATGTGTCAACAAAATGACAAGAAAAGATAAGGTTAAGTCATACTGTAAATTAGCGGTTGGCGAACTCCACCAGTTAGTCCCATCGATCGTTTGAAGCTTTGTCATTAAGCCAAGGTTATTGGCAATCACCATGAAAAGAAATAAACAAAGGAAAAAGAGTGAGTAATCTTTCATGTAGCGCGAACCAATGTTAGGTTCTGTAAATCCAATAACAAAGTCATAGACATACTCAAGTACATTTTGCTTTCCTTTGGGTTTCAAGGTCATATTGCGGCTTGCCCAATAAATAAAGACAAAAATAACTCCCACAATCAACAAGGTCATGGCTAACATAGTCAGATTGAAGATAACAGGACCAATAGAGATGATTGGATTAATACTTTCTTCCATCTAAAATCCTCCCTTTTCTTCTCGTTCCATGTATTTATTTGATAATAAATGAGAAGACAAGAGTTACAAAGAAAGTTCCTTCAATAAAGGCAACACCTAAAAACATCAAACTACGAAACTCAGAAAGCATATCTGGTTGGCGTGCTACTGATTTAAACAGTCCATTCATCAATAAACCTTCACCGACAGATACGCCCATACAGGCAATACATAAGCCTAAAAATGTTAAATTCATAACGAATTCTCCTTTAAAATAAAATTTACTTACTTAGTGTAGTCCTAAAATTTAAATTTGTCAACTTTTTTTGCACATTGGAAGCGTTTAATGAAAATTACTTCCATTTTCTTTCGTATTTCACTCTATTCTGAAAAGCTTGTGTATATTTACTGAAGCTAGCAAGTCTTACCTGTAAATTTAATGAAAGCAACACAAAATCCGAGAGGGGAATCTCGGATTAAGGTCAATTTAAAAAGATAGAGAGTTTTTAGTTTAAATAAATTGTTTTAAAATATCAACAACATCACTTTTTTTCTTAACCTGATAGGAGTTGATTCCCAATTTCTCAACTGCCATTGCATTGTACCCAATATTGCCCAGAAAGACACAAGTTGTAGGATTTAACTGGTATTTATCGATAGTTACTCATATCCATCAGTCCACCTCCATATTCACCTTACAAATCCTTTTGGTAATAATATCTTTTCCCAATGTAGGGATAGTCTTGTAACCTAAAGACTTCCTTGTAGCCATGCCTTTTATAAAAATCTGGAGCTTGAAACTGGTAAGTATTGACAAAAGCAAAACGACAGTTTCGATTCTTAGCTTCAGTTTCTGCTTGCTGCAATAGTTTTGAACCGATTCCTTGCCCTCGCAATTCCTCTTTCACAAACAAATACTCTATCTCCAACCAATTTCCAAAAGTCTCTGCTATCAAACCTGCCAGGAGATTGCCCTTTTCATCTTCGACATAAAGATTAAGTGGCTCACTTTCAGCCTCTTCTCTTTTTGAACGGTTATAAGCACGAATCAAATTCCCAATTTCGTGCGCCTTCTGGGATTCCTTATTTTCCAATCTAAAGTACATCCAAACCTCCTTGAAAACTGATACAGCTTGATTATAGTCTTATTTCAATAGACTGTCAAACTAGAAAAACCCACCAACCTGAGTTGATGAGTTCTTAATCTATTTTCTAAATTTCCACTGGCTATAAATCCCAAAACCGATAATCCAGATAGCTGATCCGATTGCTCCTACAAATGTAGACTCTTGTAAAAAGAGGGTTACAAAGACAAAGGCAAAGAAGAGCATGGTTAAAGGATTTAAGAAACGATAATGGGGCATGAGATAGCCATCCGCCATAAAGTCTGGTGACTTGCGGTATTTAAGGTGAGCTACCATGATCAAGATATAAATGGCAATATAGACACCTGATGATGATGCCGTAATCAAGGCAAAGGCATCCGAAACTCCTGGCAAGACGTTGATAAAGGCTGCTAGGGCAATCAAAATCGCTGAGGCAATGATGGCATTTTGTGGCACATTGTGGCGAGAAAGAGTATCTGCCTTGATAGCCTTTAGGAAGCGATTTGGCGAATCATGAGCAATCTGATACAAATGGCGCCCTGTTGAATAAAGGGTTGAGTTAAGAGCAGATGCTGCTGAGGTCAAAACGACGAAGTTAATCAAGGCTGCTGCCCACTTGATACCGGCCAATTCAAATACTGTAACAAAGGGAGAATCAGCAGAAGCCAGTTCACGCCATGGAATGATGGACATAATGGCCAAGAGGGCTCCGCCATAGAAAAAGACGATTCGTAGAGGAATTTCCTTAACAGCTTTTGGCAAGACATGACGTGGATTTTTGGTTTCAGAAGTTGTGACCCCGATAAACTCAATCATAAGGTAGGCAAAAAAGACCATCTGGAAGGCCATGACAAAGTTGACACCTCCATTTGGGAAGAGGGAGAAATTATCAGCAATATTGGCTAAACTTGCTACTCCATGAGGTGTCTTAAAGCCTGTCAAGACCATAAAGACTCCTGTTGCAATCATGGCTAAAATAGCCACAATCTTAACCATCGCAAACCAAAACTCAACTTCTCCAAAGAGCTTTACCGCAATCAGATTGACCAAGGCTAGAATGGTCAAAAATCCAATCTCAATCATCCAACTTGGCCAAGTTGGGAACCAAAATTGCACATAATGTGCGATAGCAGTGATTTCCGCCATACCGATAAAGACAACAGATAGCCAGTAAGACCAAACCGAGAAATAGCCCCAGCCCTTACCCAAATGGCGTGTGATAAAGTTGATAAAGGTATGTTGCTCAGGGTCTTGGTAAAGCATTTCCCCAACAGCACGCATCATGAGGAACATGAAAGCCCCAGTAATCATATAAATCAGTACAATGGAAGGACCTGTTAGGCTGATAGAGCGACCTGCTCCCAAAAAGAGTCCTGTTCCGATTGTTCCAGCGATTGCCATAACCTGCACATGACGATTGGTCAGACCACGCTCCATCTTGTTTTTTTTCTTTGAACTCATATAGTCTCCAATTTCAATTCAATTTAAAATGGAAAAAGGAGTGAGTGAAGCGCACAGCCTCCCCACTCCTTTCTTCTGTTTTAGGCTGTTTTTTCAACCTTTAAGATTTTTACATCATAGCTACCAACAGGCGTTTCAATGGTTGCTGTGTCACCTGTTTTCTTGCCAATCAAGGCTTGTCCAATTGGGCTTTCATTTGAAACCTTACCTGCAAAGGCATCCGCACCAGCTGAACCTACGATAATATAAACTTCTTCTTCGTCCTCACCAATTTCTTGGATAGTGACTGTTTTACCAATCGCTACTTCGTCCTGGGCAACTGCGTCGCTATTGACGATTTCAGCATAGCGGATTTTTGTTTCCAAGCTAGAGATTTGTCCTTCAACAAAGGCTTGTTCATCCTTAGCTG
Organism: Streptococcus sp. Marseille-Q6488; assembly: GCF_946902925.1. Classification (NCBI taxonomy): domain Bacteria; kingdom Bacillati; phylum Bacillota; class Bacilli; order Lactobacillales; family Streptococcaceae; genus Streptococcus; species Streptococcus sp. Marseille-Q6488. The sequence goes on from NZ_CAMPPZ010000021.1 coordinate 49,582, forward strand.
CTTCGTACTCACTGTTTTCTGAAAGGTCACCGTATGAACGGGCAATCTTAATGCGTTCTACCACTTCTGGACGGCGGACCAATTTCAATTCTTCTAATTCTTTTTCAAGTTTTTCCTTTTCCTCAAGGGTCATAGGATATGTTTTTTCTGCCATTTTTCTCAACTTTCTTCTGATGATATTTTCGAAAGAAAATTATGTGAAGTATCACATAATTTTAGTTTGTTTGGTTTAATTTGCTGTTGACATGTTCAGCGACATTGCGGTCGTGGTCTTCTTGATTGTTAGCATAGTAGACCTTGCCTTCTGTGACATCTGCTACAAAGTAGAGGTTATCGCTCTTAGTTTGATTGATGCTTGACTCAATCGCATCCAGACTTGGACTATCGACTGGACCAGGCATGAGACCTACATTTTTATAAACATTATAAGGTGAATCAATGTTGGTATCAATCGCAACATCCTCAGCTAGGCTGATATTTTGCCCCAGTTTTCCTTGGGCATACAAGATTGCAATGTTACTTTGAAGTGGCATATCACGATTCAAACGATTGTAGAATACACCGGCAATGAGCTTACGATCTTCTGTCTTGGCACCTTCTTTTTCGACCAAGGAAGCAATGGTCAACAACTCATTGACAGTCAAGTTTTTAGATTTGATAGTACTATAATAAGGAGATAGGTTCTTGTCCATAGCTGCCAACATCTCATCAATCAAGCTCTCAATAGTTGTGCTTTCCTTGATAGAGTATGTAGCTGGGAAAAGGTATCCTTCCAAACGATAACGCGCACCGCTGTCTTTTGTAGGCAAACTTTCCAATAAAGTAGGATATTTAGCTACTGCTTGACTGATAAACGTCTCATCTTGAACTTTTGCCAAGAAAGCCTCCGCTGTCAAAGGCTCTTTGAAGTCACCTTGCAATTGACCCACAGCTTGAGCAATCTGATCCAAGGTATAACCTTCTGGAATTGTCAAAGTCGCAAGGACAGGTTCTTGTGGTTCATCTGTTCCACCTTTTTGCAACTCTTTGAGTAAGTCTTCTGTACTCATACTCTTTTGCAAATTGTAGTAACCTGCTTTCAAATCGGTATAATTTTTATACTTAGCATAAAAGCTAAAAATCAGACCATGCTTTACCAAACCAGCTTTTTCAAGCGTCGTACCGATTTCTTGAACGTTTGAACCTTCTGGAATTCCAACAGTCACATATTGTTTCGATGAAGCATCCACAGGCTGTAAAGATGCCTGAACATACTGGTAACCAAAGTAACCACCTGCTGAGAGCAAGGCAAGGAATACAAGGAATGAAATCACAAAGGCTTTCACATGTGACTTCTTCTCTTTCTTAGGCTTAACGGGTTTTGCTCCTTCTCTACGGCTACGACGTGGTGTATCGCTGATGATATCCACTGTTTCTGTAGCAGGCGTAGGTGTTTCTGAACCTGCTTGTTCTGCTTTTTTCTCTGCCGTCTTATAGGAAACAGCTACCCTTGTTGGGGTTTCATTGTATTCTCTTTCAAGTTTCTTAGGTCTAATAGGACCTGGTCCTGGTCTTGAACCACTTTCTTCCGCTGGAGAAGAAGGTACATCTTGACTTGGATGACTTGGAGCACCAGGAGTTTCTCTTTGAATATCATCTGCTGGAGAAGCTGGTACATCTTGACTTGGGTGAGTAGGCACTGTAGGAGCTTTTCTCATAATCTCCTCTACCGTTGACAAGGAATCAGCCATGAGTTCTTCAGCTGAAGGTTCATTTGCAGGAGTGCGAACTACTGCCTTATCTTCTTTCAGAACTTCATCATAGCCTTTTACTTTTTCTAAATCTCTCAGAATCTGCTCTTTAAAGCTTAATTTCTCTTCTTCTCTTGACTTTTCACTCAAAAGTTTTTCCTCCTTGTTGACAATCCATAATATTATATCTTAAAAGTCCAAGAAAAGCAACCTATGATACTTTTCCTAGCTTATTTTTTATACTCGCTAACTTCTCAAAGTAACTTCCACTTGCCTGACCAAAGTGGAAATTAGTCTAAAACGGATTTTTATGGTGGAATTAAGTGTGAGACGTTTGAGTTAGAAACGAGGTCTACTATGACAAAACATAAA
>NZ_CAMPPZ010000022.1:0-49116 GCF_946902925.1 Streptococcus sp. Marseille-Q6488
CATAATCTTCCCCTTTCTAGATACAGTCTAACAGATTCAGAAACACTTTTGGCACATTTCCTCCATTCTGCACCCTTTAGATCCTCAACTGCACAAAAAAGAGAGGACAAGCCTCTCTCAGGGTTATAATTCTGCAATTTGGTTTAGGTTTACTTCTGCAACTGTGTCATTACCAAACATAGAGATAATCATTTTTACTTTGTTATTATCAATTTCTGTAATCTTACCAGTGTAGTCTGCAAAAGCACCATCAATAATACGTACAGTTTGACCAACCTCAACATCGAAATCAAATTCTTGAACAGTTTGTCCCATAGATACCAAAATGTCACGAATTTCTTGTTCCAATAATGGAGTTGGTTTTGATCTGTTCCCGTGTGATCCGACAAATCCTGTAACATTTGGTGTGTTTCTAACAACAAACCAAGCTTCATCTGTCATGACCATTTCTACAAGAACATAACCTGGAAAGCGATTTTCCTCTACTTCTTTTCTCTTTCCATTTTTTTCAACTTGCACTGTTTGTGTTGGAATTTCAACGCGTAGAATATTATCCAACATATTGTAGGTTTGTGCACGTTGTAATAGATTTTCTTTTACCTTATTTTCATAACCAGAATAAGTTTGTAAGACAAACCATCCTTTATCAAAACTATCCATGATATTTCCTTTCATAAATAGAAGATTTCTAGTGTAATTAACTCCACTAACCTTCTAAAAAATGTTAATAAATCGAATCAAACCTGAAACAATCAACTGGTCAAAAATGTAAATAATTACTACAAAGAAAGCTGTGTATTCCATGATAGAACGAAAATCTCTCCAGCTTTCCTTGCGAGTTGGCCATGTTGTGTCTTTAAGAAGTCTAAAAATATCTCCAATAAAACGCATCGCTCTCTCCTATCTCGTTTCTCTGTGTGTAGTGTACTTACCACAATGCTTACAAAATTTATTTACTTCTAGTCGTGTAGGCTTGGGGGTTCCACTAATCTTGATTGAATAGTTTCTCGAACCACAAACCGCACAAGCTAGGCTTGCTTTTTTTAGTGCCATAACGCCTCCATCTTATCTATTATAACAAGAAAGCTAGGCTTTGACAAGCATCTTAGCGAAATAGATTGACTACCGAATCCCATATTGTTTGAGCCTTTTCCTTAATCTTCGCATCCGAGATAGCCCGACTAGCCTCATCTACTAGACTTTGCGCACGTCCTCGAATATCAGACAAATTATCATCTGTCTGGCTATTATCATTGGTTTGTACTTGTCTTTTTGTATTAGCTGGTGCAATTCCGTTTTTCTTATATGCATTTTCAACTGTGAAGGTACTTCCTGGTGTATAAGGTAAAATGGTATTTGCAATATTCCTAAAGACATGGGCTGCACCGTTTGAAGTAGATCCTGCTAGATAGTGATTTTCATCAGTGATCGGAAAACCAAGCCAATGACTAATCACCACATCCGGAGTATAACCAATCACCCACTGGTCACTTGTGTATTCCGGATTAAAAACAGCTTCGGTTGTACCAGTTTTCCCTGCCATGACATAATCTGCAGGCGATGAACTAATACCGGTTCCGTTGGTGAATGTCCCCAACATCATACTAGTCATCTTGTCAGCTACAGACTTATCAAGCACCCGTTTTTGTGAATTTTTATGGCTAGCAATAACTTGTCCACTAGCATTTTCAATTCTACTAATAAAATGAGCTTCCGGCATTAAACCTTCATTGGCAAAAACAGCATATGCTTGAGCCATTTGAAGTGGGTTGGTTTCGACACCACTTCCCAAGGCAATACCAAGAACACGGTCGACCTTTTCCATGTTGAGTCCAAATTTTTCGCCCGCCTCAAAAGCCTTATCAAGGCCCAAATCATTAACAGTGGCAACAGCAGGTAGATTAAGCGATTCTGCCAAGGCTTGATACATGGGAACTTCTCGACTCGTTTTGATCCCTGCATAGTTATCAACCTTATAGCTGTCATACTGCATGGTATGGTTATCCAAGAGCTTATTCAAAGCCCAGCCTGCTTCAACTGCTGGCGTATAAACAACTAAAGGCTTAATTGTAGAACCAGGGCTACGTTTCGATTGGGTTGCATAGTTGAAATTCCGGAATCCCGTTTTATCATTGCCAGCAACTTGACCGACAACTCCACGAACTCCCCCTGTTTTCGGTTCGAGAGCGACACTTCCTGATTGAGCAAATGTTCCATCCTCTGCCCTCGGAAATAGCACTGTATTTTCATAGACAACCTGCATATTTGCTTGGTAGTTTTGATCCAGCTCTGTGTAAATGCGGTAGCCATTATTGACAATTTCTTCCTCTGTTAGATTATACTTGGAAACAGCTTCATTAACCACCGCATCAAAGTAAGAAGGATAGCGGTAATCTGAGATTTTCCCTTCATACTTATCGTGCAATTGAGAATTCATATCAACTTCTGCAGCTTCGGTTTCTTGGTTTTTATCAATATATCCTGCTGCAACCATATTTTGTAAGACAGTGTCGCGACGATTAGTCGAATCTTGTACGGAATTCAAAGGATTATACAATTCCGGTCCCTTCAGCATCCCTGCCAGAGTCGCAGCTTGATCCAGACTCACTTCTGATGCAGAAACTCCAAAGTATTTCTTACTCGCATCTTCTACACCCCACACACCATTTCCAAAATAGGCATTGTTAAGGTACATGGTTAGGATCTGATCCTTGCTATATTTTTTAGTCAATTCTAAAGCCAAGAAAAATTCTTTCGCTTTTCTCTCAACAGTTTGATCCTGCGACAGATAGGCATTTTTAGCCAGCTGTTGGGTAATAGTAGAGCCACCACCTGAACGACCAGCAGTGACAATAGCCAAGAAGAAACGACCATAGTTAATCCCGTCATTTTTATAGAAGGAACGGTCTTCTGTCGCAATAACGGCATTCTGCAAATTTTTACTGATAGCAGTCAATTCAACGTAGGTTCCCTTTTGACCAGACAAGGCACCAGCCTCCTTTTCTTCACGGTCAAAAATGATAGTCCGAGTTTTCAAGGCGTTTTGCAAATCATTGACATTGGTTGACTTGGCCACAGCAAACAAATAGGTTCCAACTAGCAAGCCTGCACTCAAACCTAGTATAAGGACAATCTTTGTTAGATGATAACGACGCCAAAATTTTCGAATTGGACCTACTTGGGCCAATTTTTTTCGATCACTACGAGAGCGACGTAGGCTAGTAGAATCAGAGTCCTCTAGTTCACTTGTTTCTTTTTTAAAAAGAGAAAGAAATTTCTCGAATAATTTATCTAATTTCATGCGTTTATTTTATCATCTTCATCATAGGAAGACAAGAATTTAGCTATTTCCTATCAAAATAGGGGGTTTTTTGTTACAATATCTGTATGAAATTCACATTTACATTACCAGACTCTCTACCTCAAATGACGGTAAAGCAATTACTTGAGGAACAACTCCTCATCCCTAGAAAAATCCGTCATTTTTTGAGAATCAAGAAACATATTTTGATAAACCAAGAAGAAGTTCACTGGAACGAGATGGTAAGCCCTGGGGATGTTTGCCAGTTGACTTTTGATGAGGAAGATTATCCCAAAAAGGAAATTCCTTGGGGCAACCCAAACCTCGTTCAAGAGGTTTATCAAGATCAACACTTGATTATTGTCAACAAACCAGAGGGGATGAAAACCCACGGTAATCAGCCGAACGAAATCGCCCTTCTTAACCATGTCAGTGCCTATGTTGGCCAAACCTGCTATGTCGTTCATCGTCTGGACATGGAAACCAGTGGTTTAGTTCTCTTTGCCAAAAATCCTTTTATCCTACCTATTCTCAATCGCTTATTGGAGAAAAAAGAGATTTCTAGGGAATATTGGGCACTCGTTGACGGAAATATCAACAGCAAAGAACTTGTTTTCAGAGACAAAATCGGACGTGATCGCCATGACCGCAGAAAGCGAATAGTTGATACAAAAAATGGGCAATATGCTGAAACACATGTAAGCAGATTAAAGCAATTCCAAAACAAGACTTCCTTGGTTCATTGCAAACTAAAGACAGGTCGAACCCATCAAATCCGTGTACACCTTTCGCATCATAACTTCCCTATTTTGGGCGACCCTCTCTATAACAGCAATTCAAAGATAAGTCGGCTTATGCTTCATGCCTTCCGACTTTCCTTTACCCATCCACTTACATTAGAAAAATTAAGCTTCACTGCCCTTTCAGATACTTTCGAAAGAGAAATAAAAAAGAATGGATGATTGTGTCATCCATTTTTCCATATAAGAAAAGCAAGACCAAGAGGCCTTGCTTTTTATCGACTCATGAATTATTTAGCAATTTTTGCGAAGTATTCAAGAGTACGAACAAGTTGTGCAGTGTATGACATTTCGTTGTCGTACCATGATACAACTTTAACCAATTGTTTACCGTCAACGTCAAGAACTTTAGTTTGAGTTGCATCAAACAATGAACCGTAAGACATACCTAGGATATCTGAAGATACGATTGGATCTTCAGTGTATCCGTATGATTCGTTTGAAGCTGCTTTCATAGCTGCGTTCACTTCATCAACAGTAACGTTCTTTTCAAGAACTGCTACCAACTCAGTTACAGAACCTGCTGGAACAGGAACACGTTGAGCAGCTCCGTCCAATTTACCGTTCAATTCTGGGATTACAAGACCGATAGCTTTCGCAGCACCAGTTGAGTTAGGAACGATGTTTACAGCACCAGCGCGAGCACGGCGAAGGTCACCACCACGGTGTGGTCCGTCAAGAATCATTTGGTCACCAGTGTAAGCGTGGATAGTAGTCATCAATCCTTCAACAACACCAAAGTTGTCTTGAAGAGCTTTAGCCATTGGAGCCAAGCAGTTTGTAGTACATGAAGCACCTGAGATAACTGTTTCAGTACCGTCAAGAACGTCGTGGTTAGTGTTGAATACAACTGTTTTAACGTCGTTTCCACCAGGAGCAGTGATAACAACTTTTTTAGCTCCACCAGCGTGCAAGTGTTTTTCAGCAGCTGCTTTCTTAGCAAAGAAACCAGTAGCTTCAAGAACGATTTCTACACCGTCGTTAGCCCAGTCGATTTGTTCTGGATCACGTTCAGCAGAAACTTTGATGAATTTACCGTTAACTTCAAATCCGCCTTCTTTAACTTCAACAGTACCGTCGAAACGACCTTGAGTTGTGTCGTATTTCAACAAGTGTGCAAGCATGACTGGATCTGTAAGGTCGTTGATACGAGTAACTTCAACACCTTCTACGTTTTGGATACGACGGAAAGCAAGACGACCGATACGTCCGAAACCGTTAATACCAACTTTAACTACCATTAGTGATTTCCTCCTTATGAAAATCATGAAATTTTTATTGTGAAAAGAGTAACTTGAATCACTACAAATCACCTTTCAACAAACCTATTATATAACTATTTGAGTTGAATTGCAAGTACGGGCATTGTTTTTCTATGTTAGTTTCTTTTTAAGACTGTAAATCAAGGAAATCCCTTACTATTCATATCGTAGCGATTCTACAGGATCCATTTTACTAATTTTACGTGCTGGGAAGTAGGCTGAGACATAGCCAAGTAAGAGAGCGAAAGCTAGAGTTCCTAAAACAGATAACAAATTTAATTCAAAAACCTTCGTGATGGATGGGTAAAAGTGACTTACAATCACATTCGCCAAACTTCCCACCCCTTGTGCAACCAAAAATGCCAGCAGCAAGGCAATGCCTACAATCCAAATAGCCTCGTAAATAAAAATCCCTTTGACATCGCGATTTTGATAACCAACTGCCTTCATGACACCTATTTCCTTAGAACGTTGCATGATATTGATGTAAATGATGATACCAATCATGACCGCTGCTACCACAATAGCTTGTGATGAAAGTACAATCAACAATCCCTGAATGACACGAATAAAAGTAATCACAATATCAAGAACCTTCTGTTGAGAAAGAACAGTATACTTCTTGTTTTTCTGCAATTCTTCTGTTATCGCTTTTGTTTGTGATGGATCTTTGAGTTCCAAGATAAAATAAGATACAGCTTTTGTAAATCCAGCCTCTTTCAAAATCGTTTCCATTTGATGAGACGGCATGAAACTGTTGCTGTCCTCCAAGTCATCTTCATCATTGATTACACGTACAATCTTTGTTTGAAATTGAGCAGTCTTGCTAGCTTCAGCATCATTTTCTACAATGCTGGCTGAGACTGATTTGCCAATAATATCACTAGCTGTCAGATTTTTTCCTGTCTGTTCATTCCAATTTTTTAGTAAACTGCTTGGAATCGTCAATCCCTGTTCATTTGAATCAGTATAGAGGGAACCGGCTAATACTTTGTCCGCCTCATTACTACTAACAGAGATACTTGTATCCTCATAGAGACTCACCACTTGAGCATAAGAAGGCATCGTTTGACTCAGATCCATTTCTTGACCATCTATAGTAATATTTGACATGATCATCCCAAAAGGACTCTCCAAATATTTAATAGTTTCTTTGCCAACTGTATCCGTGATATAGTTCTTATCATCTTGGTTCAAAAAGCCTCGTCCAACATTTTTTGTGTTTAAAGCAATCTGAACTTGAGAAGGGATTTGACCTCCATTCGTATTTTCATCAATCATCGAAATCAATGCATTTCCCAAGCCGAAAGAAATTAAGACTCCTACAAAACCGATTGAAGTTGCTAGCGCAATCAATAGGTTACGCCACTTTCTTTCCATAAAGTTATTTAAAGAAAGCTTGAATTTATTTTTCAATGATAATCCTTTATTTTTTGACTTCTTCAACGACTTCACCATCCTTCATTTTGATAATCACATCTGCATATTCGGCAACCTCTGGATTATGGGTTACAATCAGTACTGTTTTCCCTGTTTGGGCTAATTTTTTAAATACTTCCAATACCATTTCTTGGGATTGAGAATCCAGCGAACCCGTTGGCTCATCTGCTACAATCATATCTGGCTGATTTACCAGTGCACGCGCGATTGCTACGCGTTGCTTTTGCCCGCCAGAAAGCTGTTTAACATTTTTAGCTACAAAAGGCTCCATGCCTAAGTTACTTAATTGCTCCTTTGCAATCATTGTCATCTCCCTGTCAGATAAATCTTTGACATAGAGAGGTAATTTGACATTGTCCAAGACAGACTGATGAGGAATGAGGTTAAAGTTTTGAAACACAAATCCAATCTTATCTTTACGAAATTGAGTTAGTTCAATCTCTGATAAGTCACGGAGGGATTCCCCTTTAAACTCTAAATCTCCTTCATATTGTCTATCTAAACCACTGATGATGTTTAGTAGACTGGTTTTGCCACAGCCTGACGGACCATAAATCGCTGTAATTTTACCTTTTGCAATCTGCAGGTTTATATTTCTTAGAGCCTGCTCTTGATGTTTACCGTCCAAAGTGTAAAACTTTGAAATATTTTTAATGGATAAAATGGACATTCTTTCCCCCTTATTTAAAACTGTTATCGTCATACATCATAATTATAGAAAAGCCTTCAAGCGACATCAGCACTGATTGCCACTATGAACCTACTGCTTAGAATTTTTTCTCTATTGCCTAGTTTGCTTCTGGATGTATATCAAGTAATACTCTTCGAAAATCTCTTCAAACCACGTCAACGTCGCCTTGCCGTACTCAAGTACAGCCTGCGGCTAGTTTCCTAATTTGCTCTTTGATTTTCATTGAGTATAAAATTCATTGTAACAAAAAAGCGACATTTCCCCAATGACAGAAATGTCACTCCTATAAATCATTTAATAATACCTTTCTAAGTCTTCGCTCCATTCCTTATCTAAACTAACGAGTAACTTCTCATTACCAAACATCCTCGCCATCATTTTTGCTTCTTCATACTTTTGTTTGGCTGTATCATAATCGGTATGAATATAATATTTCCACTCCACCATCAAGACAATCGGTTGCTTTTGGAAATCTCGTGTTTTTTGTCCTATTTTATTTAAGGTCTCGACTGCCCTCTTAAAATAATGAAACAGCCCCATAATTTCTATACAAGCTAAAGAAGCTAACAAGGAATCTCTAAGTAAGTCCAAACAATCGAACTCTATCTTATCAACCTGAGAACTTAGTTTGTCATGAAAACAAAGAATGGTTTCATGCTCAGATTCTTTTATCTCACCCACATTTAAACCGTCCATTAACTGACAGTTGAAATACAGTCTCAGTTTCAACAAGTCCTCGGCTTTATATACATCTCTGGATAGTAAATCTTGAAGACCGTCTTCAATCACACCACTTCCGTATAAGGAATTACTAGTCGCTCTCACTGCATCTATAGCTTGAAGACAATCCACTAGCACTTTCTCATCACGGGGCAGGTCATCATAAAAACACTCAAAAATCTCATCAAAATATTCTTCCTTTTGTTCCTGCAACTCCTCGTCTCCATAGTCAGGATGATGTAAAAGAAAGTACTTTAATTCTTGGTAACGCTTGGGTAATTCCTTATAATCTGGCATCAAGACGTAGGACGGAATTTCTAATCGTTCTGCAATATATTCTAGTGTTTTTATCGTCGGGCGAAATTCTCCTTTTTCAATCCGCACCAACTGACGCACTGATAATTCAGACTCATCCCCGCAAAAAACTGGACGACTAAGTCCTTTCTCCTCTCTTAAAAGTCGCACTTTATCCCCTAACTCATTTATCTTGTTCATTTGCCCCTCGCATGATTATTAAAGATTTGATTTTCAAATAAATATATGCGATGATTATACCATTTTTCAAATAGAATTACAAAAAAAGAGACAGGATTTCTCCTGCCTCTAGGCTGATAACAATTATTTACGGCGTCCTGGTCTTTCTTTGTAACCATAGTAAGAATCTTCGATGATTTCTTGCATGTGGTCAACCATTGGAAGACGTGGGTTAGCTGGTGAACATTGATCTTCGTAAGCAAGGAAGGCCAATTCACGTGAATGTTCTTTCCATTCTTTTTCATCAATTCCTTGTGCTTTGAAGTTCATTTGGATACCTACGCGCTCACCAAGTTCGTAGACAGCTTTTGCGTAAGATTCCACACCTTCTTCTGGAGTAGAAGCTGGAAGTCCAAGCATGCGTGCGATATCTTGGTATTTTTCATCTGCACGGTAGTAGTTGTACTTAGGCCATGTTGCTGTCTTAGCTGGACGTGTACCGTTGTAGCGGATGACGTATGGAAGCAAGATTGCATTTGTACGACCGTGGATTGTGTGGAATTGCGCACCAATCTTATGAGCCATTGAGTGAGAAATACCTAGGAAGGCATTAGCAAAGGCCATACCAGCGATTGTTGAAGCGTTATGCATTTTCTCACGTGAATGGAAGTCTGCGTTCTTAACTGAGCTTTCAAGGTTTTCAAATACAAGCTTGATTGCTTGAAGTGCAAGTCCGTCAGTGTAGTCGCTAGCCATTTGTGATACGTAAGCTTCAGTCGCGTGGGTCAATACGTCCATACCAGTGTCCGCAGCAACAAATCCAGGAACTGTCAATACCAAAGCAGGGTCTACAATTGCCACAGTTGGTGTCAATGAGTAGTCAGCGATTGGGTATTTACGGTTATTTGCTTTATCAGAGATAACGGCAAATGGAGTTACTTCAGATCCTGTACCAGATGTAGTTGGGATCGCGATGAATTTAGTCTTCTTACCAAGCAATGGGAATTTGAAGGCACGTTTACGGATATCCATGAATTTTTGGACAAGGTCACGGAAGTCCACTTCTGGTTGTTCGTAGAAGAGCCACATTACTTTAGCAGCATCCATTGGAGATCCACCACCGAGAGCGATGATTGTATCTGGTTTGAAGGCACGCATAATCTCAGTACCACGATTTACAGTTGTGATATCTGGATCTGGTTCTACATCAGCAAAGATTTGGTAAACAACCTTATTGCGACGAAGGTCAAGTTGTTCGATGATACGATCAAGGAAACCAAGCTCTACCATGGCATGGTCAGTAACGATCATGACACGTTCAACGTCACGACATTTTTGAAGGTATTGAATTGAATCGCGTTCAAAGTATGTTTTTGAAGGAAGTTTCATCCATTGCATGTTATTTCTCCGTCTTCCGACTTTTTTGATATTCAAGAGGTTAATGGCACTAACGTTATCCCCAACTGAGTTGCGTCCGTAAGAACCACATCCAAGTGTCAATGATGGCAAGAAGGCATTGTAAACGTCCCCGATACCACCGAAAGTAGAAGGTGAGTTACAGATAACACGAATAGCTTTAACAGCTTTACCAAATTCTTTAGTCAATTCTTCGTCAGCTGTGTGGATGGCTGCTGAGTGCCCAAGACCGTTAAATTCAACCATTTGACGAGCTTTGGCAATACCATCTTCGCGACTTTCAGATTTCAAAACTGCGATAACTGGTGACAATTTTTCACGAGTCAATGGCTCATTTTCACCAACTTCTTTACATTCTGCAGCAAGAATGTTTGTTCCTTCTGGAACTGTAAATCCTGCTTGTTCTGCAATCCAAGTTGCTGGTTTACCAACGATGTCAGCGTTCAATTTTGCACCCGCACAGTTTTTGCTGTTTGCTTTCACGCCGAAGCAGAACTCTTCAAGAAGTGCTTTTTCTTTTTTGTTTACAAAGTAAGTGTGGTAAGATTTGAACTCTGCTACAAATTCATCGTAAATTTCTTTATCAATGATAACCGCTTGCTCTGAGGCACAGACCATACCGTTATCAAATGATTTAGACATGACGATATCGTGTGCAGCTTGGCGGATGTTAGCTGATTTTTCAACATAAGCTGGAACGTTACCGGCACCTACCCCAAGAGCTGGTTTACCACATGAGTATGCGGCTTTAACCATGGCATTACCACCAGTTGCAAGGATTGTCGCAACACCTTCGTGGTTCATAAGGGCACTTGTTGCTTCCATAGATGGTTGAGTAATCCATTGTACACAGTTTTCAGGAGCACCAGCTGCTATAGCTGCATCGCGAACGATACGAGCTGCATGAGCTGATGACTCTTGAGCTGATGGGTGGAAGGCAAAAACGATTGGATTACGAGTCTTCAATGAAATCAACGCCTTAAAGATTGCTGTTGATGTTGGGTTTGTTGTAGGAGTGATACCACAGACAACACCAACTGGTTCAGCAATAAGAGTCAAACCTGTTACATCGTCTTCTTCGATAACGCCAACTGTCTTAGTGTGGCGCATGTTGTTTACTACGTGTTCACAAGCAAACAAGTTCTTAGTTGCTTTATCTTCAAATACACCACGTCCTGTTTCTTCATAGGCATGTAAAGCCAATTCTCCGTGGGCATCCAAAGCTGCCACTGACGCTTTAGCTACGATGTAGTCAACCTGCTCTTGATCCAACTTACGCATTTCTTCAAGAGCAACTAGAGCTTTTTGCACCAATCCATCGACATGCTTTTCAGCAGCGAGTTTCTTTTCCTCTGGTGTCACAGTTTTTTTATCAGCCATATTTTCCTCCATAGCTTTCAAGGATTCAATCCCTTGTTAATTTTTTCACAAGTTTATTATAACGCATTATTTCAATTTTGTAAACAGTTTCACAAACATTTCACAAAGAATTTTTAGCACCTTGTGAAATCTTTCTCATTTTCTTTGCTTATCAAGTTTTTTCTTTAGAGTTTGTGAAATTTATTTCAAATATTTTTTATTTCACAAACTTACTTGGAAGGGGGACTTGGAAAGAAAGGGATTTGCAGGTAAGCGCTTACCTGAACATTCTAACAATACCTCCTTTGATAAGGAGGCTTTATTTTTGTTGAAAAACGCCTTGTTTAAAAGTCCCTTCATAAACGACTTCTTGTTCTGTTGTTAGTTTTCCTTTTCCTTCAGCCTGACCATTTACAAAATCACCTTCGTAGGTCCAGCCTTCTTTGGATTGAAAGGTGCCTTTTCCGTTGAAGGCTCCATTGTTGAAACCACCTGTATATTGGTCTCCATTTTGGAAGGTAATGGTACCTTGCCCATTCATTTTACCACGGACAAGACTGCCATCGTAAACAATCGTTCCATTATCAAGCTTTAGAACACCTTTTCCGGGAATATTTAGAAAAAAGACGAGTACAGCACAGAAAACAATGGTAACTACTGCCAAAAGCTCTAAACGTGGACGAGTCAGATAGACACGATACTTTTCGTAAAAATTCTTAAGATTTTCCACCTTCACTCTCCTTTTCTAAACGTTTTAACCAAGCTTGACAACCCTCCTGAACACGCTGATAGGTTTCCTCAAAATCTCCTGTATACCAAGGATCTGGAACACTTTCAGATGCAAATGAGTAAATCTTATCTTGACAGTCTACTGGACACATCTGACGTAAGTCAGAAACATTTGAAGCATCCATGCCGATAATATAATCAAAGGCTTCAAAATCTTCCTTACTAATCTGAAGCGATGTTTTGGCTTTGTTATAAGGAATCTCATACTCTTGAAAAATCCCTTGAGTTCCCTTATGAATCGGATTGCCATGTTCCCAAGAAGAAGTCGCTCGACTTTGGATTTCATAATTATCTGTCATTGATTTCATCACAAACTCGGCCATAGGGCTGCGGCAAATATTTCCTAGACAGACAAAGACTAATTTTTTCATCCCATTTCCTTTCTTTTATAGAAAAACGGGAGTTCGTAATCCCGTCTTATTTTTCAATTGCACCTTCGAGTGAAGCTGTTTCTTTAAGTGGTAATACGGTCTTGATAGCAGCTAGTTCAAACGTCAAGTAAACTCCATCTACATCAAGAACAATTGTTTTCTTCTCCGTATCTACTTCATCGACTGTTCCATAAAGTCCACCGATTGTAATCACTTCATAGCCTTTTTGTAGTTTATTCAAGCTTTCCATACGTTTTTGCGCTTGTTTCTTTTGAGAGCGTTGCGTAAAGAACATCAAGCCCACCATAGCCACAAGAATGATTAAAAATGTATATTGTGATTCCATTATATTCTCCTTTGTCTTTTACATAGGACTACTATATCAAATTTCGGCTACTTTTACAAGATTGTACCTTACTTTTCTGGTAAGAAAAACCAGAGCTTACGCCCTGATTTTTAGGATTATTTCAAGTTTTGAACCACTTTTACAAGATTTTCTACAGTAAAGCCATATTCTGCCAATACTTTTGGTGCTGGGGCAGAGGCTCCGAAGGTATCAATACCGAGAACGGCACCATCGAGACCAACGTATTTGTACCAGTTTTGACTTGCACCCATTTCGACTGCAACACGACGGCGAACTGCATTTGGAAGAATTTCTTCCTTGTAAGCTACATCTTGTTTATCAAAGACATCTGTAGATGGCATGCTGACTACGCGGACTTTTTCACCTTGACTAGCCAATTCTTTGGCAGCTGAGACAGCAAGATTGACCTCTGAACCTGTCGCAATCAAGATGGTATCAAAGTCTGCTGCATTTTCATAGACAACATAGGCACCTTTTGCAACCTTGTCGAAGTCTGTTCCCTCTTCAACAGTCAAGTTTTGACGTGTCAAGACAAGGGCAGTTGGTGTTTTCTCACTTGTCACTGCAAGGTACCAAGCTGCTTGCGTTTCACGCGCATCTGCTGGACGGAAAACGTTTAGATTTGGCATGGCACGAAGACCTGCCAAATGTTCCACCGGTTCATGCGTTGGACCGTCTTCTCCAACTGCGATTGAATCGTGGGTAAAGACATAAGTCACAGGAAGACCTTGCAAGGCTGACAAGCGGACAGCTGCCTTCACATAGTCAGAGAAGACGAAGAAAGTTCCACCGTATACACGAAGTCCACCATGAAGGGCCATCCCGTTCAAGATCGTTCCCATTGCAAATTCACGAACACCAAACTGAATGTTACGGTTCAAGCGATTGGCATCGTCTTGAAGTCCGTCAGTTTTGATATAAGTCATATTTGAGTGAGCTAGGTCAGCTGATCCACCTAGGAAGGTTGGTAACTTAGCTGCCACAACATTCAAGGCATCTTGGCTTGAATTACGAGTTGCTTGAGAGAAACCATTTTCTAAAGCTGGGAAGTCTGCTGGAGTCACTTCAACTGGATCACGTCCATCAATAATGGCTTCTACTTCTGCAGCCAATTCTGGATGCGCTTCTTTATAATCAGCAACTAATTTTGTCCAAGCTTCATAAGCTGATGCGCCACGGTCTGCAACATGTTCTTTGAAATCATCATATACTTGTTCTGGGATTTCAAATGGTTCATAGTCCCAACCAAGTGCTTGGCGAGTTGCTGCAGTTTCATCTGCTCCAAGAGGAGCACCGTGTACAGCATTAGTTCCTTGTTTGTTTGGAGAACCGTATCCAATCACAGTCTTCACTTCAATCAAAGATGGTTTGCCTGAAGCTTTAGCTGTTTCGATAGCAGCTTGGATTGCTTCCAAGTCTGTTCCATCTTCAACCAAGGCAGTATGCCAACCGTAGGCATTGTAACGGTCACGAACACTTTCTGTAAAGGAATCTTTTGTCTCACCATCCAAGTTGATGTCATTTGAATCATAAAGAACAACCAACTTGTCTAGTTTTTGCAAGCCTGCGTATGAAGCCGCCTCACTTGAAACACCTTCCATCAAATCTCCGTCTCCACAAATAACGTAAGTGTAGTGGTCAAAGATATTGTAGCCTTCGCGGTTATATTTGGCTGCCAAGAAACGTTCTGCTTGGGCAAAACCAGTAGCAGTTGAGATCCCTTGACCTAGAGGACCTGTCGTAGCATCAATCCCTGCTGTATGACCAAATTCTGGGTGACCAGGTGTTTTTGAACCCCATTGACGGAAGCTCTTGATCTCATCCATACTGACATCTTCAAAGCCAGAGAGGTGAAGAAGGGCATACAGGAGCATTGAACCATGTCCTGCTGAAAGAATAAAACGGTCGCGGTTAATCCAGTTTGGTTGGGATGGATTGATACGAAGTTGTTTTGTAAAGAGGCTATAAGCCATCGGAGCTGCTCCCATAACCACACCTGGGTGACCTGAGTTGGCTTTGTTGATAGCGTCAATACCTAGGAAACGGATTGCATTAACAGATAGATTTGACATAGAATTTCCTTTCTATTTGAGGTGATTATTGGATCACACATTCTATTTTACTATTATATGAAAATTATCCGTATCATGCAACATACGGATAACCTCCAAGGAATATTTTTATATTATAGCAAAGCTTTAAATTGAATGTTGGAGTCTTGTTCAAAACAATCATCAAAACCACGTGGATGATGGTATTCTACTAAGTGTTGATCTTGAGGATAAGTGTATTTACCGCCAACTTCCCAGATAAATGGATGGAAATCGTATTGCAGACGATCTTTTCTCATTTCCCATAATTCTAAGATTTCATTTGTAGAAGCCATAAAGTTAGACCAGATATCATAGTGAACTGGGATAATGACTTTAGCACGTAGATTTTCTGCCATACGAAGAAGATCGATAGAGGTCATTTTATCTTGGATACCTACTGGATTTTCACCATAGTTATTCAAAGCAACATCAATTTTAAAGTCTTTACCATGTTTTGCAAAGTAGTTTGAGAAGTGAGAATCTGCACCATGATATATAGTTCCACCTGGTGTTTCAAAGACATAGTTAACAGCCTTTTGAGCCATTTCTTCATCCGTAACAGCTAGTCCGGCAAGTTCACCGCCTGTCTCATCAGCACCGTTCACTGGTAGAGTAACCAAGCAAGTACGGTCAAATGATTCTACTGCATGAATCTTCATATCTTTTAATTCGATAGTGTCACCTGGTTTAACAACGATGATACGTTCTTTTGGAACACCCCATCCTTCCCAGATTCGTCCACAATGGTAGGGACCGATAAACTTAACATGCTCTAACTTAGGATTGTTGAGAATTGCTGCAGCTGTGTATGGGTCGATATGGTCACTATGAAAGTGTGAAACCAAGTAGTAGTCGAGTTCGTTGATAGCAAATGGATCAATAACCATTGGCTGAACACGCAAGTTTGGTTGCAACTTACGAACACCTGCCATATTTGCCATTTGATGCCCTCGAACCATATCTTTCACTTTTTTAGTTGATTTTCCACGATTTGACCAAAGATCCATAACAACGTTAGCACCACCTGGTGTCTTAATCCAAGTACCACAGTTGCCTAGCCACCACATGGCAAAGTTACCTTCAGGTACGACTTCTTCTTCGATTTCTTCGTTCAACCAGGTTCCCCACTCTGGAAAAGTAGCTAAAATCCATGACTCTCTTGTAATTTCTTTGACGTTTGGCATATGTTGCCTCCTTTGGATATAATTGTTATCTTTGAGATTAGTATACCACCCTTCAAAACACTAAAAAAGACCAAGAAAAACACAGGTTTGTGTTCATCATTGGACTGTCCTTCAAATATCTTCCAAAAAAGCTTGAACTACTATTTCTTGATTTATAAGTGTTTGAACCTCTTCTTGGAACTTACTAGCCAACTTACTGTCTACAATATAAGACGAAATAAGACTAGAAAGATTTTCACTGAAACTTTTGCTCTCATTACGAAATATATTGTGTTTAAGATAGTCTAGCATTTTCAAAATATCTTCTGCTTCAAGGATAGGATTAACCCTTAAAATCGGAAATCTGCTATCCAAATCATCATTAGTAGTAATCACTACATCAACTTGTGCAATATCTTCCACACTCTTAAATTGTTCTGTTGTAAATACAGTACCAATTTGCTCATTCGGCAAATAAAGCCGGCATTGCTTCAGCAAGAGTTTCGAAACCCCGACACCTTCATCACAAACAAGATAAATTTTTTTCATATCATTTTGAGAAGAAGGAGTATACTTCAGAAATCCTCCAACATGAATAGTGAGATAGGCAATATCATCGTCTGTTAGTCGAACAAACCATGTCCCCTCTAAAATTTCTGCAGATTTTCTAGTAACTGAAAATAATTCTCCATACTTAGATCGAATTTGCTTGGTCAGTGGATTTTTAGAAAAGATACCATAAGTTTTTCTAAACAACAAAGCCTTACAATGGATGATCAAATTCCGTAATAAGTCTTCCTTGTTTTCAATTTCCATCCTAACTTGCGACTCAAAATACCAGATAAATTCCTCTAGAGCAAGCTTCAACTGCCGAAAATCATCGCTCTCTGCATGGATATCCAAATCCTTACGATAGGAGAGGAGGAGAACGGCTACGAGGGAAACCTCAAGTTCTGACAAGGAAATCCCAAACTTCTGAAACAAACGTTCTCCTAATTTCTTGGACACTTGATACTCAATTCGTTTTCTTATCAAGGAAAACTCTTTTTCTATCTCCTGATGCCGTTCCTGATATCGCACCACATTATTAC
The DNA here is from genome assembly GCF_946902925.1 of Streptococcus sp. Marseille-Q6488. Lineage (NCBI taxonomy): Bacteria > Bacillati > Bacillota > Bacilli > Lactobacillales > Streptococcaceae > Streptococcus > Streptococcus sp. Marseille-Q6488. The sequence goes on from NZ_CAMPPZ010000022.1 coordinate 17,338, forward strand.
AACTCAACAGCAAGTAAGGAAGCACCTGTAACATAAAAGTGACTTCATGATGGTTTATTTTCTTTCCTAAATCTTGTTCAACCAGGGGAACCTGTTCCTTAAAAAATCGATGCATCTCAACAGAAAGGAAATACTCATCCTCTAGTCTCTCTTTCATCTTATCTTCTAAGATGGCAATAAACGTTGCATTTTCCTCCATAAAGATATGATATAAAAGCGATTGAAGATACTGAATTTTGTTGAGAGGATGGGCATGAAGGTAATAACCCTGCGATTTGCTAACTTGCAAGGTCACCTGGTACTGCTCCAAGGTCAGTTGGTAGCGGATGGTATTTAAATCATTGAGAACCGTATTCCGAGACACTTCTGTCAAGTCCATCAATTTTTCAAGTGTGATACGTTCTTTAGAAATACCTATCCAAAGTAACATCATTTGCATCCGCTCTTTCCCGCTCATAACATAATCATAAGAATCCATCTCCGATACAAGTTGACGACAAGCGGTACGTTGCTTCTCTGTTAAGCAGATGCCAATACGAGGACGACTAACTATAGCAAGATTCTCTTGGTCTAATAACTCGTTTATCTTATCGATGTGATAATAGATTTTCCTCCTTGATTGCCCTAAATCTTTTGAAATTGTCATAATTGTTTTTGGAACTTCCTGTTTCAAAAGATATAACAATAATTCACAGCTTGTTCTATCCAATACCATATTAAAATCCCCCTACTGGTATATGATGCAGTAACAACTCTTTCTATTTTACCATATATGTCAAACAATAAATTTCAAATACACTGCTCAACACTTCTTAAAAAACTTCTTTTATACTCTTATACTCTGTAAACCAGGTCAGCGTCGCCTTGCCCTAGGTATCTGTTACTGACTTGGTCAGTCTTATACACAACCTCAAAGCAGGGTTTTGAGCTGACTCTATCAGTCTTATCTGCAGCCTCAAAGCAGGGCTTTGAGCTATCTATAGCTAGCTTCCTAGTTTGCTCTTTGATTTTCATTGAGTATTACCAAACCTCATCTTTAGCCCTTGACTAGTTTATCTGCCCTATCGTTTGAATACAAAAAGGAGGAGCTAGAATTCTCTTCCCATCCTCCTTCCATTGTTCTTACTTTTGACCGTAATAAGCATTTGGCCCATGCTTGCGTTGATAATGTTTTTCCAGGATGTACTGTGGAGCAGGTTCAACTCTTGGATTGATCTGTTCTGTGAAGCGATTCATCTTAGACACTTCCTCTAGTACAACAGAGTGATAGACGGCATTCTCTGGATTTTTACCCCAAGTGAATGGACCGTGATTGCGTACGACAATTCCTGGAACTTCGACCGGATTAAGACCTCGACGTTCAAACTCTTCTATGATGACCAAACCGGTGTCTTTTTCATAGGACCTTTCCACCTCATCCTTGGTCAAACTACGGGCACAGGGAATTGGACCATAGAAATAGTCTGCATGGGTTGTCCCATAGAAAGGAATATCACGCCCAGCCTGGGCCCAACCAACGGCTTCTGTCGAATGCGTGTGGACTACACTACCAATCTCTGGCCATGCTTTATATAACTGCACATGAGTCGGAAGGTCAGAAGAGGGTCGTAAATCACCTTCTAGAACCTTTCCATCTAGGTCAGTCACTACCATACTTTCAGGTGTCAGCTTATCATAGTCCACACCTGATGGTTTAATAACAATGACCCCAAGTTCGCGATTGACTTCAGACACATTGCCCCAGGTGAATTTAACCAGTCCATGCTTTGGCAAGGATTGATTGGCATCACAGACTCGTTTCCGCATAGCATTCATTACTTGATTCATCTTACATCAAACCTGCTTTCTTTATAAGTGGGTAGAGAAAGGCTTGCGCCTCTTGAATGGCTGCGCGTGTTTCTTCTACCGTTTCACAATTTTCAGACCACATTTCGATCAGGAAAGGACCATTATAATTGGTCTTCCTTAAAATATCAAAGGCTTCTTCCCAATTGACACAACCTTGTCCAAAAGGGACATCGCGGAATTGACCTTTTGAGCTTTCTGTCACTGCATAAGTATCCTTAAGATGGAGAGCTGCGATAGCATGGTGACCTAGATAGAACTCACTATAGACATCATTATGCCATGCAGACACATTACCAATATCTGGGTAAACAAAGAGATAGGGTGAATCAATCTCTTTCTCTACAGCCAAGTATTTTTCAATACTATTAATAAAGGGATCATCCATAATTTCAATAGCTAGCACCACCTGAGCTTCTTCTGCCCAATCACAAGCCTGCCTCAAATTTTTGATAAAACGTTGGCGTGTCTGAGGAGACTTTTCCTCATAGTAAACGTCGTAACCAGCTAACTGAATGGTACGAACACCCAAATCCTGGGCTAATTCGATACATTTTTTCATGAGTTCCAGAGATTTTTCCTCTAGGGCTGGATCATTTGACCCCAATGGGTAGCGACGATGACCTGAGAAACAGATAGAAGGAATCCGAACACCCGTTTCATAGATGGCTTTGACAATCTCCAAGCGTTCTTCCTTGCTCCAGTCAAGCCTTGCTAAACGCTCATCACGTTCATCAATGGACATTTCAACAAAGTCAAAGCCTAAGTCCTTGGCAAAATTCAAACGTTCCAGCCAGGTGAAGTGCCTCGGCATTGCCTTTTCATAAATTCCAATTGGACGCGCCATGGCTTACCCCCAAATTTGTTTGATTTGATCCTTGAAGGCACGCGCTGCTCCTGCTGGATCAGCGGCCTCTGTAATTCCGCGCCCTGCGATAAAGGTAAAGACATCCACTCCTTCAAAAAGTTTGAGTGTATCCACGTTCAGCCCTCCTGTAACAGATACCCGGAAGCCCATGTCAATGAGTTTTTTCACCTTGTTAAGATCTTTTTCACCCCAAGTTTCACCAGCAAGTAGCGCATCACGAGATTGGTGGTAGATTGCTTGAGAAATCCCCGCATCCAGCCAGAGCTGCGCCTGTTCAAAAGTCCAGTCTCCATATAGTTCAACCTGGATTTCACCTCTATCGCCTCGTTCAGCTTGAATGGCTTTCAGAGCAGCTTCCATTGTAGGAATGGTTGCACAACAGATACAAGTCATCCAGTCTGCTCCACGAACCGCATTGTTCTTGGCAACTGTTCCCCCAGCATCGGCACATTTGGTGTCTGCCACAATAACCTTATCTGGAAAAAGACTACGCAAAACTTCAACCAATTCACTTCCGACTTGAAGTAAGCAAACTGTTCCAGCCTCAATAATGTCTACTTCGTGACCAACAGAAACTGCTGCCTTAATCGCTCCTTGTAAGTCTGAATGATCTAATGCAACTTGTAAATTTGGTATTCTTTTTGTCATCTCTATATCCCTCTTTCTAACTTTCCAAATCCAACCCTTCAAGATAGGGACTATTTTTCGATTCTTCAATCATAGCCAAGACATCTTCCTTGGTCTGACAAGCTTGTAAACGTGCAATAGAATCTTCCAATTCAAATAAGGCAATAATCTGTGGAATAGCTACACTTGTGTGAATCTTTGAACTTGTAGCGGCCAAAGCTAATAAGACAGATACTTCTTTTCCATCCGAAAAGACAACTGGTTGTTTCAAAGTGATAAGTGAAAAGGCGTCTCGCTGTACTCCTGCCTCTGGTCTAGCATGGGGCATAGCCATACCTGGCATCAAGATATAGTAAGGCCCATACTCTTCAGTCGATTCAATAATAGCATCGTAATACTCTGGCAAAATCGCCCCACTTTCAATCAAGGGAGCTACCGCTACCTTGACTGCTTCTTTCCAGTCCGTAGCCTCTAATCCTAGTCTAATCGAATCGTTTTCAATCAATGCTTGTTTTAAATTCATATTTACCTCCTTATATAAACAAGGGAGGATGTTTCCTCCCCAATCTGCTACTCCAGTGCTAGACTCAGCTTTTCAGTAATTTCTCTATCATCCATCAAATTATCCAAGCCAATTAATTTGCCATCTGTCCGTCCATCCAATTCGTGAATTAAATGAAGGGATGCAATTACAATATCATAACCTGCTGCCAAACTTTTTGCTTCACCAACACTGCAGGAATTGACTGTAAAATCAATTTGATCTAGTTTACGCAGGGCATTCTCCACTTTCATTTTGATCACCATAGATGAACCCATACCATTTCCACATGCTGCTAATACTTTAACCATTTTACTTTCTCCTTTTCTAAAAATTATGCTTCTTCTTGTACTTCACCATTGTAGTATTTTGCCTTATCTTTTGCTTTAGCAAATTGAAGTTGAGGAATGACAAGCAAGAAGAGACATACAAGTACATAACCGACAATGCCGAGATATTTAAAGATGTATCCAAATCCAAGCCATGGGAACTCAAAGTCGATATTTCCATGGTACCCACCGTAAGATGCTAAGTCGAGAAGGGCTACACAGAGAGCTCCTAAAGCAACTTGGAGGACACCTGAGATGAAGGATAAGATAACGGCTGCTTTCCAACCACCACGCTTATCAGCGTAAACTGCAATTGCTGCATTATCAAAGAACACTGGTACAAATCCTGTAATAATAAGGATAGGGTTTTTAAAGACGATGAGCAAGACAATTGTAATCAATTGACCAATCAAACCAAAGGCAAATCCAGACAAGACAGCATTTGGAGAACCAAATCCATAAGAAGCTGCAACGTCGACTGCTGGGAATGAACCTGGCAACAATTTGTTTGAAATACCTTGGAAGGCATTTGTCAACTCAGATACGAACATGCGAACACCTTGCATCAAAACGAACAAGTAAACTGAGAAGGTGAAGGCTGTTTGGATAATGTACATAAAGAAATCTTGTTTAGCAGGATTGAATAGAGTTCCTGAAGTGATGACTTCTTTATTAGACATAATGTCTGGACCCAAGATTAAAAGAATGGCTCCAAAGAAAACGAGCATCAAAGTGGCAGATGCAACAACTGTATCGTGGAAGATTGAGAGGAACTTAGGTAATTTAAGATTGTCTAGACTTTCTTCTTTCTTACCAAAACGTCCTGCTACTTTATCTACAAACCAGATTGCAAACTGTTGTTGGTGACCAATCGCAAATCCGCCACCACCAGTCAAGCGTTGAGTTGCTTCAACAGTCATATTTGAACTAACTGCCCAGTAAAGACCACAGATGATACCGATAGCTGCTGTACCATAAGCATTACGCAATTGTGGGACTAAGAATAGAACCATAAGAGATACAGTCGCAGCTTGTTGGACCATGATGTGACCAGTAATAAAGAGGGTTCTTACCTTCGTAATCTTGCGAAGAGCCACAAGCAAGATATTTATTCCAAAACCAATCAATAGAGCTGTAGTTGCAGTTCCAACAAAATCTGGAAACTCTGCCGCAATTTTGTTGTTTGCTGCAGCAAGTCCAAAGTAAGGGTCGATAACCGCTGCACCAATTTGGAATTTGTAGTTAAGAGCTGCCAAGATTGGGCGGAAGGTTGTAACCAAGCCACCAGCACCCACGTTGAGCAACATATACCCTACTGTTGCTTTAACGAAACCTGAGAAAACGTCATGAGCAGGTTTTTTCAAAAGTGCATATCCTATTAGCACCAATAAACCTACGAAAAATGCGGGATTCTGCAAAATATTGCTAGAAAACCAATTTAGAACACTTGAAACAACTTCCATAATTGTTCTCCTTTTGAATTGTTTTTGTAAGTTTATTATATACTTTGAAAGCGGAAACAAAAAGACCAAGAATTACACAGCGGACTGTTCACTCTTGGACTGTATGATTTACGATATTTTACGGATTATCTAATTTTCTCGTAGCTAGATAATAGGGAAGAATTTTAGCATAAGATTTCAATAGACCTTCTACGATTTCCTCTTCAGATGAATTGGCAGTCACAGGAACATCTGCCTTCACTAAAACTTTGCGAACTTCCTGATGGGATAGTTTTTCTCTTAACACTTGTCGATTTTCCTCAGTAGCCTCCCATCTTTGACTTTGACCATCAGAGTAAGCTAGATAATAAATCCCTTCAACGGTTGGAAGTTCTAAAACTTTGGTCTGCTTGTCTAAAGTTCGATCATCCTTCTTACGTTCGATGAAACTGACCTCTAAGGAAATACCAAAATCAGAAGGATTCCCGTACAAACGTAAGGCTAGCATAGGCTCTGTTACTTGTCCGTCTCTCTGTAGATAGACCCAGAAATGTGGTCGCAAACGTTGCGCTTGATTCATCCACTGGCTAGTCTGTTGGAGTTGCCATTCTGGATGACTTGCTTGAAAGGCTTTGGCTAGCTCTGTAAAAGCCTTTCGAGCCTCTTGGCCTTTGTGGCGCAATTCCAGCATTTTCTCTCGCTCTGCTCCTGCTTTATCAGGATTACGGTACTGCAAACCAGCAAAGTCTAAATAATCTCTTATCTTATTCAACATTAGTTTCATCTCCTCTAGCTAGCAAAAAATCAGGTCAAGCCTGATTTTACTTATTCTGTATCTACAACGACATAGCGATTTGGCTCGTCACCTTCAGAGTAACTGGTCACGCCATCCATACGTGAAATAATACGGTGGATAATCTTGCGTTCGCTATTTGACATTGGATCCGTTTGATGACTGCGACCTTCTTCTAAAACACGAATCGCCAATTTTTGCGCATAGGTCTGCAAGACTTCTGCACGGTGTTCAACATAATCATTGACATTGATAGTAATGTAGAAGGTTCTTGAATAGCGGTTATAAAGATAATTTTGAGCCAACAGCTGCAAGGCCTTCAAGACTTTACCGTGGTAGCCGATAATACGACCTGGTTCGTTAGTGTCAATTTGCAAATTGATACTACGACGGTTATAATCATTTGAAAGTGTGGCTTCAACATCCATGTCATCCACAATTGCTTGAACATAGGCAGTCACATCCGTAGCCACCTGGGCAATATCAAAGCTCGGTTCAACTTTCAAGCCCATCTCTGTCAAGTCTTGATTTTCAGTTTGGTCTTGCTCAGTTTCAAGGTCATCAGCGCCCGCTTCTTCCCTCATCGCTTCCTCGATTTGAAGCTCATTTAAAATCTCAATGTGACCAGTTTCTTCTAAGATAGTGCTGGCATGTCTTTCATGTTTTAAGATTTCAGCCTTGACTTCATCAGAAATACCTTGGCCTCCCTCTTCAATCTTTTTAATTGCTTCTACAACATGCCCCAAATCAACAGTTGCTTCACTGACTGTTTTAACAGGCTCATTCAAATCATTGATTTGTTTTGGAACTCCCTTTACAGCTTGTTGGTTTGCTTTTACAACAGTCGTTTCACTAATCGCTTCAATATCCACTTGGGCTGGTTTTTTACCAAATAAACCAAGAAAGCCTTTTTTCTCACGAGAAATGACTTTAATATGTGCCTTCTTCCTTGGAATATCTAATTCTTTCAATCCTTTTTGGATTGCTTCTTCAACAGTTGAACCTGTAAATACTACCATTACCAGATTCCTCCTTATTATTTCGTTTTCTGAGCCTTTTTCTTGGCTTTTCTTTTTCTATTTTCCAAATCTTTCTGTGCCTGTACTACCGCCTCACGTTCTGCGATAATCTTGAATGGATTGTTCAAGAAATAGGTTTGCAAGACTTGGTAAGCATTGGACACTGTCCAGTATAGGGCGACTCCACCTGGCGCATAAACTGCAAAGATAAAAATCAAGACTGGAATCCCATACATCATCGCCGTCGTAGCGCCATTACGCTCAGACAAGGCTTTGTTGGACAACCAAGTACTTAAAAAGGTGAATACTGCTGCTAAAATCGGAAGAACAAGGGTTGTATCTACACCACCAAGGTTAATCCATAAGAAATGACCTGTCTTCAAAAAGTCAACTCTTGATAGAGCTTGGAACAAGGCTAAAATAACCGGCATCTGAATCAAAATCGGCCAAAGAGAATCTGACTGTCTGACACCCATTTCTTTAAAGACTTTACGCATTTCCTGCTCTAGCTTGGTTCTGCTTTCCATATCTCGACCTGGATATTGTTCTCGAAGCGCCTTAATGCGTGGCTGAGCTTCCTGCATTTTCCTAGAAGCCACCATTTGCACTTGGAAGACTGGCAAGAGCACTGTACGAATCAAGACCGTAAAGAGAATAATCCCCACTCCGATACTGATATCAAACGATAAAAAGCGAATGATTTCCGCAAAGGAGTAAACAAATTTACTCCAAAAATCAGCCGAATCGGCTGTAATATCACTAGTTGCCCCATTAGTCGCACAGGCTGTCATGATTAACAGAGACAGTCCTAGCAAACTAGTCAACTTTAGTTTCTTTTTCACTCCCATTTCCTTCCCGGTAAATCTTTGATAATTTTAATACATGGAGTAGATTTTTCTCCATCTCTGCGTATTCCAAGGTTTCAACCCCTTTTCGAGCAATGACAACAAAGTCGACATCTTCTACCAGACTCCCTTTTGCATTCTGGATAATATGCCGAATCCGTCGCTTAATTTGATTTCTAGTGACGGCATTCCCCAGTTTTTTGCTAACTGATAGACCTACTCGAAAATGGTTTTTCTGGTTTTCTAGTTGGTAGACAACAAATTTGCGATTGGCAAAACTTGTCCCCTCCTTGAAAATCGCCTTAAAATCTTTCTCTCTTTTTACACGAAAGTTTTTCTTCAAAACTCAACTCCATCTATTAAATTACTACTATTATACCATATTTTTCAAAAAAGCCAATCATAGCAAGGTTTTGCACAATTTCATCAGAAAAAGAAGCTGGAAAAATCTCTTTCCCAACTCCTTGTACGGAATATTTTTTCTAATTTTAGTTATTTTTTCAAACGTTCAACGTCACGGGCAATGACCAATTCTTCATCAGTTGGAATAACCAATACACGGATCTTCGCTGCCTCTGTTGAGATGTCTCCTGTCACACCAAAGACGTTCTTTTCTGGGTCAACATCACAGCCAAACCAAGAGATACCTGAGATGACATCTTCACGTACATCGGTTGCATTTTCTCCTACACCCGCTGTAAAGATAATAGCATCTGCTCCATTTAAGACTGCAAGGTATTGACCGATATGTTTTTGGATACGGTCAACATACATTTCATAAGCCAAAGTGGCATCGTGGTCCCCTTCTTCCATAGCAGCAATCACATCACGCATATCACTAGATTTGCCTGAGACACCCATAAGCCCTGATTCACGATTAAGGATGCGACTAATTTCTTCAGGCGTGTTAAAGTCCTCTGTATACTGCATTAAGTAAGGAATGATAGCTGGGTCAATATCCCCTGTACGAGTTCCCATCATCACACCACCCAGTGGAGTGAAGCCCATTGAAGTATCGACAGATTGACCACCCTTAACAGCTGTAATAGAAGCACCATTACCGATGTGGCAAGTAATCAATTTCAAGTCTTCTAATGGACGTCCCAAGAGTTTTGCAGCTTCTCCTGCTACAAACTGGTGACTTGTACCGTGGGCACCATATTTACGAACCTTGTTTTCTGTGTAATATTTTGTTGGTAGAGGGTAGCGATAAGCTTTCTCTGGCATACTTGTGTGGAATGAAGTATCAAAAACAACTACACTGGTAATGTCTGGCAACAATTCCTTGAAGGCACGAACACCTGCAGCATTGGCTGGATTGTGGAGAGGAGCCAACAAGCTCAACTCTTCAACTTTTTCTAAAACATCTCCCTCAACGACTGTTGATTCTTTGAAATATTCTCCACCAGCCACAACACGGTGTCCAACACCAGTAATCTCGTCATAAGCCTTGATAATATCGAAACGAATCAAGTCATCCAATAAGATTTTAACAGCTTGTGTGTGATTTTCGATATCCAAAATTTGTTGTTCAGAACGGCCATCAAATTTTACAGTTGAAATTGAATCTTTCAAACCGATACGTTCAATCAAACCTTTCGCCAATACTTTTTCTTCTGGCATTAAGTATAATTGCCATTTCAAACTTGAACTTCCTGCATTGATTGCGATTGTTTTTGTCATTATCAATTACCTCTTTTAAGCGTTTTCAACTATTATAACAAAATCTATTTTATATTTCAGTACCTTGAGTCCATTTTTGAAAATTTTCTTTAAATTTCATTAAAACACTTGCATCTTGCAAGCTAGCAAGTGGATAAACAAAAGGCTCTACTGCTATTTCATTTTTCTTCTGTAAGATAAAAATAGTCTTAGATTGGTTGGCATTAGCAAAGAGATTTTCAGGCAGACTGATGATAGCAACCAGACTTGCCTCCTCTTTCAACCAGCCTTTCAACAAATCACTTTGAGGGCTGGTCAACAAATCACTCGGAGCGAGAAAAATAGCATATCCCTCTGACTTGAGGTACTTAAGCCCTTGTTCCATGAGCAAGTGATGGGCGTAAGTATGTTCTTGACTAGAAGCAACTTGATGGCGCGACGCAACGGCATCATCAGGATAATAGCCAACAGGCAAGTCGCTGATGACCACATCACTTTCTTTGAGCATTTGTGGACGAACGGCATCTCCTTGGACAAAGCCAGCCTGCAAACCAATTACATCTGCCATGCTTGCTGCCAAATCAATCAGCAAATCATCCACTTCCATTCCCAAGTAATCCACCTTTTTATCAAGCGAGGTCAAGAAAGTAGCGCCCAGAATTCCCATGCCAGAACCCATTTCGAGGATAGTGATTTCTTCCTCTTTAAACAACTCTTCCACAATAAACACCAAAAGTAAAGCCATAGCATCTGGTGTAAACTGGTGATTTGCCTGCAAGGGTTCTGTTTGCCCAGCCTTCATCAAGAGAAATTGGTAGGTCTTGAGCCATTCTTCTTTGCGAAGCGCTAAACGCTTAAGAGCTTGATTGTTCCCTTTGACCTGCTCTAGCTCAGTTTCACCGTCCAGATAGATGCTATTTTGCTCCACCAAGGCGTCATAAAAGTTGGTCGCCAAATCACTTTGAATGACTTGGACATTCTCTAGTAAATACGTATAAGCTTGTTCAATTTTTTCAAAATCCATATTCCTATCTTATCAAATTTCCCTTCTTTTTTCCATCCTTATAGAAAAATCACTCCCTGACTAGGCGAGTGATTTTTGGGCTACTGTAAAAAAGAGTTCTGAATAATTTCCTTGAAACAGGTCTTCAGCGCTATAGAGGATCTGACTATGCACAGATGAAAAATCATGCTCAATTAGCCTGTTTTCCAGTTCAGCTAAATCAAATCCATGATGGTTAGCTTCTGTCTTGATAAAATCAGCAACGAGGAGTTGTCCATCTTCCTTCAAATGTTGATGAAACAGTGAGAGAGCCGCATCCAAATCAGGCATATGATGAAGAACCCGACAAACAACAATGAGGTCAAATTGCTGCTCCAAGGGGTTTTTCAGTAAATCTTGCTCCAAAAACTGGATATTCTTGATGTCTTGCTGCTCCGCTTTCAAACGAGCTTGCTCCAGCATTTTCTCAGAAATATCCACCAGTGTTACAAATTGGGTTTGTTTGGCCAGAGGCAAGGCTAATAGACCCGTGCCACCACCGAAATCCAAAATTTCTTTGTCTGATAGAAGATCAATCTGTTTCTCGACTGCTTGACAAACCAAGTTTGCAAGGAAGATATTTTTAGGGGAATCAAAAGTTTCTGCTTTGTTGTTAAAATCATGTTTCATATTTTTAGTTTAGCACAAAGTAGCTTGATTAGCTAGGAATTCTCTTTCTTTTCAGGCTTCTCTTCTGATTTTTTCTTCTCCGCTTTTTCGCTTGAATCGGTCGCTACCTCTTCCTTTTTATCCTTTTTCTCTTCTTTGATTTTGACTGAAGGAAAGATGAATTCATATTGTCTCTTAGGCGTACGAACCCTTGTCACCAAGCTTGTTTTCTTGTTTTGATAGCTTACCTGACCTAGATTAAAAACCTGTTCCCCACTTTCTTGCTCGGCTTTATCCTTGGTTCGTTTGGCCATGGCAAAAGCAATCAGTTTTTCTTTATTTAAAGCATAGTCTTGATAGTGGGCGACTTGTCGGTTCAAGTAAAATTGTAACAAAAGACTAAAGATGGCTGCCATGGTGACTGCATAGAGGAGAACACCTGCCTTAACTTTTTTCTTTTTCCACACGATAGATGAACTCCCTTTCTAAACCTTTTTGGAACTGGAAACGAAAGCGAATCAGTTGATTCTCCTCTGTAATCTGCGCAGATTTGAGTCCATAAACCATAGGCTGATAACCCCGTCCACTGGCATCAGTTTTTCGAAAATCATCCGATTTTGACTTACCTATCGCAATTTCCTTGCCATCTTGCTTCATATAGAGGCGATTGCCCTCCACTTTTTCGAACTGCGAACGGTCTAATTCTGCCTCCAACTGGTCCACAAACAAGAGCCACTCTTTTTGTTCGCTTTGCTGCTGGTAGCGAACTTCTGAAATGAGGAGCTGACTCATGGCTTGAAAGAGGAGTAAGCTTCCACTGATGACAATGAGGGCAATCAGGGATTCCAACAGGGTAAAAGCCTTGACCTTATGGCTCTTTGATAGCCAACAACTGTTCTGAACCATGATAAACCTCCAATCCCTTTTCACTAGAAAACACCTGAATCTCAACTCCATTTATGTTTACCTGATTTTGACCTGTCTGCAGGGCCATCTTAGCGACACGCACAACTTCTTCCTTTTGCAAGATTTTTGCTTCCTCTTGCCTATTTTTCTGAATTTGTCCCAAAAGGAGGGTCGCAATGCTGGCAAAGATAGCTAGAGCGACTACTGCTTCCAGTAAAATCACTGCCCTAATTTTTTGTTTCCTTAATGCGTTTAATTTTTCCATTTCCTAGATATAATTGATAGCGAATCGCTCCTTTACTGGTCTGAAATTCAACCTTAGCCAGGGACGAATTGCCCCCAGCTCGGTCAAATGTGATACTTTGTCCCGATGGTGCCTGAATTCCTTTAGGAACTGTCAACTTTTGACTGCCATTACTGATTGTCTGCCCATCTAAGTTTAGACTAGTCTTTTGCTGACTAGCTACACTGCGTTTTTGGGTTTCCCGATAGAGTTCTTCAAACTCCATAAAGAAAATCTGCTCCTCTACCGCTGCAAAAGTGGACTGAACAGAGCCTGACAAGCCCAAGGCTACGATACTCACAAGTCCCAAAACCAAGAGACTTTCCAGCATGGTAAAGGCCTTAATCTGCAACGGTTTGACTGGTATTTTGTTTAGCATGGTATTCTTTATAAGCTTTAGCCTGTTCTTCTGTGATTCGCCCATCTGCTTGTAACTTGCTTAGGCTAGCATCTTCATTTTTATCCAAGCTATAAAGCTCTGCCTGGCTTTCCACCACCTTAACAACAGCAGCTTTTCCTTTGTCGTTGACTGCTTCTTTTTGTTTGGTCAGATTAGGTACAAAGAGCAAGAGAAGCACGCTGATGATGAGCAAGACCACCAACATTTCCACAAGTGTGAAAGCCTTCACTTTCACTTTTTTCAAGAATGTCATCATTTTTTTCATTTTAAAAATTTACCTCCATATTGTGATACATGGGCATGAGCATTGCCGCATAAAGTAAAACGATAATCAGAGCCACAAAGATAAAGACCAGTGGCTGCACCAAATTCATGGTGCGGTTGACTCGGGTAAAAAAGGCTTCCCAAGTTTTTTCAGCATAGATTTCCAACTCACTACCCAGCTTGGACTTGACTTCCCCATACTCGATGATGAGACTCAATTCCTTCCTAAAGAAAGGATAGGTTCCTATAGTTTGAGAAAATTCTCGACCATTTTGGAGAGCATGAGCCAAATCTTGACCGATTTCTTTAAAGAGCTGGGAACCTTGTTCCTGCATCATCTGAAAAATCTGCGTCAACTCCATTCCCTGCGAAATCATATTCCCCCACTCACGCGCATAATAGGCTGTCAAATAAGTCTGCACAAAGATTCCAAGTAAGGGAAGGCGTGCTAAGATAGAAAAGACACGCATCTTAGAACTTCTTTTATAAAAAGTGAGTGCTAAAAGGACACCTACTGAAACAAACCCTACCATTCCTAGAAAGATTTGTGGCAGATTTCCGATAATTTGGGTGGCAATATTGCTGCTATCCAGTTGTGGTAGTAGATAGTTCCGTAGTCCCAGCATAATTAAGAGAAGAAAACCCAGCAAAATCAAGGGATAGGTCGCTACTTCAATTAATTTTTTCTTTACCTTGGCCAGATTGTCTAGATATTCTTCTATCTTTCCCAAACTCAGGTGGAGATTTCCATGGACTTCCGCTAGGGATAACTGAGTGACAATGGCACTTGAAAAACCCAAACTTTCCATCATTTCTGAGAATGATTTTCCCTGAGACAAGCCTGTACGCATCTGGGTCACACACTGCTTGTCCAACAAGGCACTCCTATCTAAAAAGGAGATGGTCTCCACCAGATGAAAACCGCTGGAAAAGAGATTGTTAAACAAGGTGATGATATTTTTTTGCTTAGCTGTAGCTAATTTTTTCCGTTTCAGCCTGAAGACTTGTGATATGTCCATCTTTAAGAAGCTGGTCAATCTGTTCATTCCAGCTAGTTGGCTGGTGTTCTTGATAGTCTTTGTTGGCAAAGTCAACGATTCCTCCCCCCCCGATTAATCTCTGGTAGCAGACTCCTTGCAGAACGACTGCCAATTCCTCCTCACTCACACCCAACTCCAACAGGCGCTCATAAACACCTCGAATACTCTTGGCGTGAATGGTTGAAAAGACTGTCGCCCCTGTCAAACTAGCTCTGACCACTGCACGCGCCGTTTCGCTGTCTCGAATTTCTCCGATAATCAAGAGGTCAGGACGATGACGCAAAGAAAGTTTGATTAGATTTTCATAGGTTAGTCCAATCGCCTCATTCAACTGCAACTGGAGCATGTCCTCCTGCTTGATTTCGACAGGATCTTCAATGGACATGACTTGCTGTCCTTTAAAGAGAGATTTAGCCAATTCATGCATCAAGGTTGTCTTGCCACTACCGACTGGACCAGCAAAGAGATAGAGACCACGTTGCCTGTACTGCTTGCCCAGTTCATCAATATCCTGAAACCAAAAATGCAAATCCTGCTCCTCATCATGCAACAAGCGAATAACTAAACTCTCCTGCCCTCGATAATCGCCTACAGTAGATAGACGTAGAGACGCCATCTTCTGGTCATAGGCATAATCACAGGAACCCAGTTGGCTACGTCGCTTTTCTCCAACATTCATACCCGCCACAAACTTAAAGTGACTGATAACAGCCGCAAATTTTTCGAAATCATAACAACCGATTTTACAGCGCTTGTCTCCTATCCTCATATAAAGCTCATAGGCGTCTAACTTAGGGACAAAATAAATGTCTTGTGCCCCTTTTTTCCGAGCCGAACGAATGATTTCTTGTGCAATTTCTTGAACCATACTTACCTCCTCACCTATACTATTCGCAAAGATTTGGAAAAATAAAAAAAGCAACTCCAAAAAAGTTACTTTTTCTCTATTTTAATTTCATACGGCAAGAACGGTGCCTTTCCTTACCTGTTTGTTTTTCATAGCCTGGGCGTAGTTTTTCATCTGGGATAACCTGCTCATCCTGCAAAAGAGCCAAAGAATGGTATTGTTGTAAATACTCATCACATTCATCACACCAGCGTTGGTCTTCCGGATCCCAAAAAATGGTCATCAAGTCACTTCTGCTTTTATAAAGAGGGGATTCTTGTTCTAATTTAAACCAGCAAGTTTTGTAGTATTTGAGAGCATCATAATACTGGTCAAATTTCTTACTAGCTACAATATCTTCTTCCCAACCTTCTAAGAACCACCACGGTTCAAAATCTCCGTACATTTCTATAACACGATACATATTCATTCATTCCTTTGTACCGTATATTATAACCAATTCCGCTAAACAAGGAAAGAAATATGCTCATTTCTTAATTTCTTGATAAAAAATCCAGCCATCTGATGGATGACTGAATTTCTATGTGCTTATGTTCCAAAATGTTTTTACTACTTAAGCTTCTGAAATATCGTTTTCGATAATGACCTTAATTGCATGGTGGTCTGCTGCCTTACTGAAAACTTCATAGGCTTTTTCAATTTCACTTAGTTTGAAATAGTGAGTTACCAATTTTTCTGGTTCAATCTTATGACTTTCAAGAGCTTTCAACAATTGTGGAGTTGTATTTGTAGATACCAAACCAGTTGTTACATTGATGTTGCGAATCCAAAGCTTGTCCAAATCAAATTCAACTGGTTTACCATGCACACCACAGTTGGCAACTGTTCCGTCTACACCGATAATCTTTTGACAGAAATCAAATGTTGCAGGAATACCAACAGCTTCGATAGCAACATCTACACCACGACCATCTGTCAAATCATAAATTTCTTTAATGGCTTTTTCAGGGTCTGAAGAATTAACTTTATGAGTCGCACCAAATGATACAGCAGTTTCCAAGCGGTTATCGTCTAAGTCCACCATAATCAATTTAGCTGGTGAATAGAATTGGGCTGTCAAAAGAGCAGCCAATCCAACAGGTCCTGAACCAATAATGGCTACGCTGCAACCAGGTTCTACTTTCCCTTTTAAGACACCAATTTCATATCCAGTAGGTAGAATGTCTGATAGCATAACCAAGGCTTCATCTGACAAGTCTTCTGGAGTGTGGTAAAGAGTGTTATCTGCATGAGGGACACGTAGATACTCAGCCTGCATACCATCAATCAAGTGACCAAAAATCCAGCCCCCTTCGTCTTCACAGTGGGCATAAATTCCTTTTTTACAGTAGTAGCATTTACCACAGGCACAGACACAAGAAATCAAGACCTTATCGCCTTTTTTGAAGTTAGAAACTCCTTCCCCAACTTCTTCCACAATCCCAATCCCTTCGTGACCAAGAATGGTACCACTTTGGCAAGCGGGAACATCCCCTTTGATAATATGGAGGTCTGTTCCACAAATAGTGGTTTTTACGATACGCACAATAGCGTCAGTTGGCTTGCGAATAACTGGTTTGTCTACGTCAACAAAAGAAGCAAGTCCTGGTTTAACATAAGTATAGGCTTTCATAAAGCATTCCTCCGTTTTTTTATTTGTACTATTTATAATATAATTATAAGCCTTTTCATTTGTTTCTTCAAGTTTTTTTGTGATTTTTTTAACTTTTTTATTTACCGGTAAAGCAATATAGATAAAAAAGCAGAAGCTAATCTCTAACTTCTGCTTTCTCTCTTATGCTTGATAACGTTTCACACCATCTAGGTAGGTTGCTACCAATTCCAAATCTTTATCTAGTACGATAAAGTCAGCGTCGTAGCCTTCACGGATTTGGCCACAGACGTCATCGATGTGAACGGATTTTGCTGGGTTAAGGCTAGCCATCATGACCGCTTCATGCGGATTAGCAATACCCCACTCGACTACATTTCTCATACCATCTTTAAGTTTGAGGATAGAACCTGCCAAATTACCAGTAGATTTGAGACGTGCAGTTCCATTTGCTACTATAACAGGGAATTCTCCCAACATATAGTCACCGTCTTCAAGCCCACCAGCTGTCATACAGTCCGTAATAAGAGCGATGTTTTCTGTCCCCTTTTGCTTAAGTAAAATCTCACAAGCTTTTGGATCTACGTGATAACCATCACAAATCAATTCTGCGTAAGTATGTGGGAGCTCATACATAGCTCCTACCATACCTAGTTCGCGGTGTGTTAAACCACGCATCCCATTATAGGCATGTACCCATACACTAGCTCCAGCATCAACTGCCTTCTTAGCTTGTTCAAATGTCGCATCTGAGTGTCCAAGTGCAACTGTCACACCTTCACCTGTAATAGTACGTACAAAATCTTCCACCCCATCACGTTCTGGTGCAATAGCGATTTTATTTAGCATCCCTTTTGCAGCATCTTGCCAAGAATGAAACTCCTCAACACCCGGATCTCTCATATAAGTCGGATTTTGTGCCCCCTTAAAAGTTTCTGTGAAATATGGACCTTCATAATAAATCCCACGAATCTTAGCACCTGTTGCTTCTTTATAATGGTTTCCAAGATTTTCAGTGACTGCAAGCAATTGCTCATAAGTGGCTGTTAAAGTTGTGGGCAAGAAACTGGTAACACCGGTACTAAGAAGTCCTTCACTCATAGTATGCAATGTACCTTCAATGTTGTTGTCCATCACATCTACACCTGCATATCCATGAATATGAGTATCCACAAGACCTGGTGCAATGCTATAACCAGTATAGTCAAGAACCTCTGCTCCTTCAGGAATTTGATCCACATGTTTCCCAAATTTGCCATCAACAAGTTCTAGGTACCCACCGCGACGAATGCCAAATGGATAGAAAAACTGATCCGCTTTAACGTAATTAGGCATAATAATGACCTCCTTAAAAGATTACTTTTGATATTTATTATGTCAATTACATTATAAACCTTTCTGATTCATTTGTAAATGGTATAGACCTATTTTCTAGAGATATTTTAAAAGAGCTGGATTTCTCCAACTCTTCTCTTTTAAATATACGTTATTTTGATTTGACTGGTTTGTCTTGAGCTGTTTGCAAGGCTGCAGCAATGGTATCTGCATACAATTTAGCTCCGGCTTCAATTTTGCTAGTGTCACTTCCGAAATGGACTTGGTCTGTTCCTGTCCAGATCTCTGGATGTTCCTTAGCAACTTGATTCCAATCAGCAATGGTGATATAAGGAGTCTTCTCTGCCAATTCTCTCATATAGGCAGCCGCCTTCTCAACGATTGCATAGGTCTCTTTTGTCTTATCTCCTTCATAAGGAGTCACCAAAACCATATGGTGGCCCTTAGGAAGATTTTTTACGATACTATCCCAATCTTCCTTGTAATTTTCAGGATTATTTACCCCTGTTGCAATGACCACCATCTTAGGTAAAAATTTATTCTGGCTATTATTTAGCATGATTTCATTGGCGGTCTTGGTTGTTCTGCTGACTTGTGCGTTAATCTGTGCTCCAGGAAGGGCTGTCTGCAGGGCTGTATTTGCCCTTAAGGCCACCGAGTCACCAATTAACATAGTGCCATCAGCAATCCCCAAACTATTTGCATCTGCCCGTTCTGTCATCATCTTGGTCTGGCTAATATTTGTTGCAGCTTGCTTCAAACCATTGACAGTTAAGTCTGTCTCAAACGCTCCCACTTGTGGTGCCAACAAAGTCACTAAGAGGACAATGAAGGCCAAGATTCCTGTACTTGTCGCAAGAATTGCGTGAATATAAGGCAGGGGACGAAGGATTTGTATAATAGGTGTGTCCTTTCCTGCAATCCAAGGTTCCAACACATAAAATGATAGGCTGGCGAATCCATAAGAAAAAATCAAAGTCAGTAACACAGCAAAAAGATTTGAGGTCAACTGTGAGAAAATAATGTAGAAAGGCCAATGGAAGAGATAAACTGCATAGCTAGTATCCGCTAAAAAGCTAATCATCTTCGGCTCCTGTATATTAGGAGTCTTTTCATGTAAAACACGCGCCGCTAAAATCATAGCAAGGGCTGCAAGACTGGCAAGCAAGAAGCCTATAAGATAGGCAAAGAGATAAGTAAATTTGACAAAGAAGGTCAAAATGAGTAGGAAGCCAAAACCTCCTGCAAAAATCAACAGGGTCTTTCGTAAATCCCAGATTTTATCCAACTGCTTAACTAAAGAAGTTGTCTGACGAACGCCTACAATCGTTGCTAGGATACTTCCCAAAAAGAATGGATAGACATGAGTTAAACTGGAGAAGTAAACAGAGGAATAAGAGGTTACTAGAAAACTACCAATAAACATGGAGAAGAAGCTAATTAAGAAGGCAGCAGCTGATAAGAGAAAAACCATTCCCCTCAACTGACCATTTGATTTGGACTGTTTAGATAAGAACCAAACTGCCAATCCCCAAAGAATATAGTAGTGAACCTCAACGGCCAAACTCCAATTATGAACAAACAAATGAGGAATGAACTGAGATTCATAACTCCCACCTGTTAGGAGTTCATAGAAGTTGGTCATAAAGCCTAAGACACCCGCAATCTGACCTCCAATTCCAGCCACATAGTCTTGGCGAACTAGGAGGGTAAAGGGCATGGTTACTAAGACCATCAAAACCACAGGTGGCACAATCCGATAAAAGCGTCTCCTAAAAAATCCAACCAAATCAATCTCATGGTTTTTAGAAAATTCTTCGATGAGTAGAGCCGTAATCAGGAAACCTGAAAATGTGAAAAAGACATCTACCCCGAAAAATCCTCCAGGAAAGATAGTCTGAAAGAAATGATACAAGAGTACCAAAAGTAAACCTGTAATCCTAATCAAGGAAAACCATTTAATGCGCATACGAGTTTATTCTTCCTTTCATTGTACACTTTATTCTATCAAAAAAAGAAGAAAAATCCCAAGAGAAAACTTAGGATTTTTAGCTTATATCTATTCCGTTTTAGAAATTACGCCCTGACTTATTATAGCCATATTTTTCAATAAAATACTCACGGAATTCCAAGAGATTGTCATCCATGATGGCTTGTCGCACTTGCTTCATCAGGTTAAGCAAGAAGTAAAGATTATGGTAGCTAGTCAAGCGGATACCAAAGGTTTCATCGGCCTTGAGCAGGTGACGAAGGTAGGCGCGTGTATAGTTCTTACATGTGTAGCAATCACACTCAGGATCCAGTGGCGTAAAGTCCTCAGCAAACTGAGCATTTTTTACAACCAAACGTCCCTGACTGGTCATACAAGTCCCGTTACGAGCGATACGAGTTGGCAAGACACAGTCAAACATATCTACACCACGAATCACCCCATCAATCAAACTATCTGGTGCTCCCACACCCATCAAATAGCGAGGTTTATTTTCAGGAAGCAGTTGGGTTGTGAAGTCCAAGACCGCATTCATCTCCTCGTGGGTTTCTCCCACTGCCAAACCACCGATAGAATAGCCTGGGAAGTCCATGCTGACAAGGTCATGAGCCGATTGGCGGCGAAGATCTTCAAATCCTGCCCCCTGCACAATCCCAAACAATCCTTGGTCATGCGGACGACGATGAGCCTTCAAACCACGCTCAGCCCAACGACTGGTACGCTCGATTGATTTCTTAACGTAGTCATAAGGCTGATAAAACTGAGGACATTCGTCAAAGGACATCATGATGTCTGAACCCAAATTATTCTGAATAGAGATGGCTTTTTCTGGCGATAGGAACATCTTAGAACCATTGAGATGGTTTTTAAAGGTTACTCCTTCTTCTGTGATATTGCGACTATCTGCTAGAGAATAAACCTGAAAACCACCACTATCTGTCAAGATAGGCTGGTCCCAATTCATGAACTTGTGGAGACCACCTGCGCGAGCAATGAGTTCATCTCCAGGGCGAAGCCAGAGATGATAGGTGTTTGATAGGATAATCCCTGAACCCATCTCCTTCAATTCTTCAGGTGACTGAGTTTTGACAGTGGCTTGAGTCCCAACTGGCATAAACATAGGCGTCGGGAAGGTGCCGTGAGGAGTGATGATTTCTCCCAGACGAGCTCCTGTGTGTTTTTCTTTCTTAATCAAACGATATTTGATTGGTGAATCTGACATTTTTTACCTCCGAAGCTGGGAAAAACAGTCCCAGTTCATACTTTGTGCCCAAGGGCATACTGTATGATTTTATCAAAAAAAGCCGGAACTGTCACGAACTATGGTATAATGAGAGAATGAAATACCCAAAAATTGATTTAAAAACCATTCGTCTGCAAGCCAGACAATTTCAGGCTGAAAATCCCCGCCTCTTTCTCGTCTATCTCTTACCTAGCATGCTGGTCATATTGTCTGGCTTTCTTAATCCCTTAGAGCGCATCAACGAGAGTGTTTTAGAACAACCCTTTTTAAGCGTGTTTGGTCATATATTCCAAGCTTACCTTTTTCCACTATTAGTCTCCTTTATCGGAACAATACTTCTAACCAGTTCAGTTTATACAACGCTGAAACTCATCAAGAATCCAGATACAGAACTATCCGTCAAAAATAGTCTGGCTCTATTTGACGAAGAGCACTTTTCACAAACCTTTTTGACTCTTCTTCTCAAACGTTTCTATCTCTTTTTATGGGGCATTCCTAGTTTGCTTGGAATTTACTTCCTTTTTTACAGTAGCTTTTTAGCCAAGAAATTCGTTGCCCTTCACCCTGAGTTTCCCAATCTGGATCTCACGTCAGTTGAAACGGAACGCTTCCTCATGGTCTTTGGACTCTACTTTCTTGCAAGTCTCATCTTGATCATTGTAGGAAATATCCTCTATATTCCACAGTATTATGCCTATTCACAGGTGGAATTTCTTCTCTGTTATAGTCTAGACCTAGGACAGGCCTCACCAAGACGAATCCTAAAAACTAGCCGTTCCTTTATGAAGGGCTACAAGTTCCAGCACTTTGTCCTAGACTTACAGCTTCTTCCTTGGTACTTCCTCAATTGGATTACCTTTGGCATTGCTAGTTTTTTACTCCTACCTTATATCCAATGTACTAAAATCAGCTTTTATAGAGCAGTACTTAGAGCAGCACTTAGTAAAAAATACCAACTAAACTACCCCTGGTAGGGCTAGTTTTTCACTCCTACCCTACATTCAAATTAATAAAATGATTTTTTACCGAGCAGTATTGGCTCGAAAACGTCCAAAAGCTTGAAGGTTTTCCCTCAAGCTTTTTTCTATCAATGAGTTTCTCCGCCTACCAACTTGAGATCCTGATCTCCATGTTCTATCATGGCGCCGATTGCCGCTTCTATCCCTCGCCTAATATCCACTAAACTCATAGCTGGGGTAGTCGGTCGATTCACCACCTGTTCCATCATATAAGGAATATGCATAAAACCTGCCTTAACATGTGGAAATTTCTTTTCTACCAAATAGAGTGCCTGATACATCAAATGATTGCAGACAAAAGTCCCTGCCGTATTGGAAACAGAGGCCGGCAAGCCCTCTTTTTTTATAGCTTGAACCATCGCTTTAATCGGCAAACTGCTAAAGTAGGCCGAAGCACCATCTGGGCGAATGGAAAGGTCAATCGGTTGATTACCATCATTATCAGGAATGCGTGCATCGTCTTGGTTAATGGCCACTCGTTCAGGCGTCAAGCTAGTTCTTCCACCCGCTTGCCCGATACAAAGGACAAAATCAGGTTGATAACGACTCATCTCTTCTTCCAACACTTGGGCCGATTTGTGAAAGACTGTTGGCACTCCTAGCCAACGGACCTCAGCGCCATGGATTTCAGCTGGTAAACCTTTAACGGCCTCTAAAGCTGGATTAACCTTTTCCCCTCCAAAGGGCTCAAAACCTGTCACCAATACTTTCATTTCTAACTCCTTACAACCAATTCCATGAAACTCTTTTTCCGACAATAAAACAAGTATAACATATTTCCCTTATTCTGGAGTAAAAAGGACTAGAGAGACTAAGATTGATCTTTAAACTTATTTAAAGAGAAAAATACTAATCAAGGCCAAAATAGCTGGCCCTCCTTGATTTAAAATAATTTTTTTATCTGCTGTGAGAGAGCCATAAGCCGCCGCCCCAATCACAAATAAAACAAAAATAGTCACAATTTCTAAATTCTGTGAGAAATAAATCCCATACAGGAGAAAGACTCCTAGCAGAACATTATAAATCCCTTGATTTTTAAACAATGAACTTACTGACCGACGAGCCAGTTCTTCCTTTTCCATGTTAAAGACACGACTAGTCGCATCTGATTGCGTTGCAATACTTTCCAAATAAAAAATGTAAAAATGCTCCAAAGCAACAACCGTTGCTAAAATGATTGTCATAATTGACATCTATTTCTTCTTAAATTTCTATATTTTCAATACCTAAAACCAATTTATTTAATAAACGGCTGAGATCTGTTCTCTCAGAATCTGTTAAGATACTTTCCATCGCTTCCTTAACCTTGATATGCTGCAGAGGCGGATTCATCACTAACTGCTCCTTGGCATACTTCGTAGCCTCTACCAACACTTCTCGCTGATTGTCAGGATTGCGATGACGCTCCACCAAACCTTCCTTTTCCAAAATCTTGAAATGTCGTGTCAAGGCAGCCTGATCAATCTGCAAACGCTCCTGAACTGCCATTTGATTACAGGGAGAATTCTCCAGTAAAAACAGTAAAATCTGATACCGTGTCAAACTAATACCAAGTCTTTTTTCAAACAATTGCGTACTCGCTTGCTCAGACAAGCGGAGTTGATACAGTAAATCTTGAATCTCTAACATTTCTTTCCTCTTTTTCTTGATTTATCAATAGTTGACTAATCAATTATAATACGAAGTAAAATAAATTGCAAGAATGTTGCTTCAATCATTACAAAATGGTAACTTTCATTCAAATTGACAAAGAAAAAACGAACGAGACTTGCTCCCTATCACGAAAGCTAGATCTCATTCGTCAAAATGATATTACCAAGTCTGGTTTATCCATTCATTGAAACGTGAACATGGTCATAGTGGTTTTCTGTCACACTACCACGGTCTGGCATTGGATTCCAAGTATTAGCTGGTCCATATTTGCTATCGAATGGAGCATAGAAACGTTGTTTCCAGATGATGTAACTAATTCCACGGCTAGCCATATTTTGAATAGCGTATTCTGCAATCTTATCCCCTAGTTCTGAGCTTTCTGGTACCATAAAGTCGATAGCCAAACCTTTTCCGTGATCTCCGCTGTCTCCTGGACGGTAACCACTAAAGGATGTGATGCCAAACAAGTTGGCGATTTCTTCTTTAAAGGCAGCTGTTTGTGGTTGGAGGCCTGCATTTTCAGATTTCGCTACCGCAAGTCCAGCATAATCGGGCGCAGCTGGAGCTGCGTAAGTTGTTGAAACTGTTTTCTTCTCTTCTGGTTGATAAGTAGAAACTGCTGGTGTAGCTTCACTTGATGCTACTTCTTTTACTTCTTCTAAACTTGTTGCAGTTGTTTCTATTGCTTTTTCTTCTACTGGAGTTGTAGTTGTTTCCACTGTTGACTCAGCCTGAGGGCTTGCTTGAGTTTCATCTTTCTCAGCTGGAGTCGTTGCCTGAGGAGTTGCTTCTTCAACTGGACTGCTTGTTTTGACTGTTTGCTCCGTTGACGTAGAAGTGTTTGTAGATGATGCCACTTCTTCTGCAGTAGTCACTGTCTCTGTAACTTCTGAACTTGTTGCTACTTCTTTTGCACTTGTAGTCTCTACCGCTTTTGGCGCTTCTGCAATCGGTTGAGAAAGATCTGCAATTTGAACAGTTTGATCATCTACGGTCACTTGATTGGTTGTCAAATCTGCTGTAGCAGTTGTCACTTCTTCACTAGAAGCCGCTTGAGGTGTTTGGATTTCAACTTCTGTTACTTCTTCAGCTTCATTGACAGTCGTTGTCAAAACAGTTTCTGGGAAAATCAAGTCCATATTAGTGATTTTATTCAAACTCGCAAGAATTGTGACATCTACACCCAAGGCTTCTGCAATTGTGCTCAAGGTGTCACCATACTGAACGGTATAGCTTGTTTTGTTGTCTGTTTTAGTCAAATCGTTTTGGATTTGCTCAACACTACGGGCAGTCCAAAGAACTTCTTCTGCTTGAGTTGCCAATACTGGGGCAAATGACAAGGCTACTGTTGAGGCTAATAACATTCTTTTCTTCATTCTTTCAAATTCCTTTCAAATGAGTACCTGTCTATCATAACACAAAAAATGCAGAAAAAAAGCCCTCTCGGGCCTATTTAACAGAACTGTCTGTTCCTTGTAACAAACTCGGTTACTTGAAACAGTTTGTTAGGTCTCTGTCACAAAACTGACACAATCTTATCGTTCCCAATCCCCAAAAATGTAAGGAATATCTGCTAACCCTTGAATCCTGTGATTTCCTTCATAAGTCGACTCTAAAAAGTTGATACTTTGAATCCCACTATTCTGGGCAAATTCCACATCCAGAGTCCGATCTCCTATATAATAAGTATTATCAGGATTCAACTGATACTTATCTAGCAGATAGGTAGCCACTTCTGGACTGGACTTCCGAGCAAAGCCACTCTGACTGGTTAAAATCTCTGTGAAATAGGATTCCAACCCCAAGTCTCTGAGAATGGTAAAAGCATTGTCCCCTTTATGAGTGTAGACAAACTGTTGAATCCCCGCTGCGTCTGCCCACTTTAGAACCTCACGCGCACCTGGCATCAAAACTACCTGAGCATTCTTCTCAGCCAAACTCTGGGCACGCACCTGATTTAGCACTTCCACATCCAGTTTTCTCTCTTCCGCCACCTGCACAAGCAAATCCTGAACAGAATACTTGAGAATAAACTCCCTCACCTTCCCTTTATCATAAGGAATAGCAAACTGACCAAAAGTTTCCTCAATCCCTGACAAAATCGCTTCATAAGAGTCCAATAAAGTCCCGTCTAAATCCCAAATAAAAGCTGTTTTTTGCATTTCCTATCCTTTCAAGCTCATATAATGCTGGTAACGGTAACGTAGAAATAACCATCGAAAACCATTATCCAAAAGGGTTCCGGCCCAAATACCAGGCAAGCCCCAACCAAGCACAATCCCCATCAGATATCCTGTTCCAATGCGGATACACCACATTCCTATACTTGTCGCATAAAAGGGAAGCCGAGCATTGCCCAAACCCTGCCAGACTGCTGTATAGATGACTGTTCCTATCGTCATAGGAGTACCAAGTAGTGAAAAAAGTGTCACTAGAACACTAGCCTCCACCGCTAGAGAATCATTCGTATAGAGATGAGTCAGTGGTATACCCAAGGCATAGACACTAAGCGTCAAGGGCAACATGAGAAGCAGAGAAAGCCAAAAAGTTTGCTTGCTCAAACTAGCTACTCTTTCCCAATTATCCTCTCCAACTGCTCGAGCCACCAGCATGACCGTTGCCGTAGCTACGCCAAAGGCAGGCATATAGTTAAACTGGGTCAAGACTTCTCCGACCGCATTTCCCGCCACTGCCTCCGTTCCAAAAGAAACGACCAAGGCAATGATAACGACATCACCAGCCCGCATCATAAGCCGCTCTCCAGCTGCTGGCAAAGCTAAGGTCAATAGTTCCTTATCTAAACCAAAAGTCGGTTTCTCAAAAGGCAACTTTAATTGTGACCACAAAATCATAAGACCGACCAAACGAGACAGAATAGTCCCCCAAGCAACACCAGCTATCCCCATATCCAGAACAAAAATAGCTAGACTGGAAAAGAGAATATTCAAAGCATTTGACAAGAGACTAACATAGAGGGGCAGACGTGGATTATGCGTTGCACGAATCAAGGCACCCAGACTGGTCATGAATCCCAAAAGAACAATCGAACCACCAACTAAAGATAGGTAGAGTCCACCACTCTCAGCTACAGTTCTCTCCGTCCCCAAAAGTCCTATCATCTCTTGCCCAGCGAAGATGGACAAAGCTCCCAAAAGGAAACTTAAGAGTAAAGTAATTTTCAACGCCTCAGTCACATGGTAGGCTAGCTTAGACTGATTCTTCTCCCCTAAACTCTTTGAAATAACACTGGAAATAGCAGCTCCCAGAGCTATGAAAATCGCCTGATAAATCGTGATAATATTGCCAGCTACTGAAACACCTGAAATAGCGATTAAGCCCAAGTGAGCAACCAGATAACTGTCCACCATTCCCATGAGCATCTGCAAAAAGTTTTCGCCCATAGCTGGCAAGGCAATATTAAGAATGTCTTTATTTTTCTTAAACAATCCTTCCTCCTGATGAAAAGAAACTCAGTTGGTTTCCCAACCGAGTTTACTCCCCCTGTCTTAAAGTCCTAGATAAGCCTCAACCGCTACTTGCATGTCTGTTGCTGCAACAGTTGTCTTATGACGAACAGGAGCTGTTTCAAGCCCATCAACTGCTGGCGGCACTGCGACTCCTGAAATGTCATGTAATCGAGCCAAGGCTTCAAAGTCGCCAAGCCCTGATTTTCCAGTTACAGCTTCTACTGCAACCACTGGGAACTTGTATGGACTCGCTGTTGAAGCAATCACTGTCTTAGTCACATCGCCAGTAGCCGCTTGGTATTTCTTATAAACTGCCGAGGCAACAGCTGTGTGTGGGTCCTCAATATAGGCATCTGTTTGATAAACACGCTTGATTTCTGCCGCTGTTTCTTCCTCAGTCGCATATTCAGCTGCAAAGAGGTCCAAAATCTCTGCATCAAAATTAGTCAACTCATATTGACCTTGGCTATTCAAAGCATTCATGAGTTCAGCTGTCTTGACCGCATCATTTCCCAAAAGATGGAAAATCAAGCGCTCCAAGTTTGAAGATACCAAGATATCCATAGATGGACTAGTTGTTACCTTAAACTCACGCTTCTTGTCGTAAACACGTGTCTTGAAGAAGTCTGTCAAAACATTGTTGTCATTTGAAGCACAGATTAATTTGCCAACTGGTAGGCCGATTTGTTTGGCATAAAAGGCAGCCAAGATATTTCCAAAGTTTCCTGTTGGTACTGTGAAGTTGACCTTATCACCAGCCACAATCTCACCAGTCTTAACCAACTGAGCATAGGCATAAACATAATAAACAATCTGTGGTACCAAACGACCGATATTCATAGAGTTTGCAGATGAAAATTGCAACTTGTTTGCAGCCAATTTTTCACGAAGTGCTACATCGTTAAACATATGTTTGACGTTAGTTTGCGCATCGTCAAAGTTACCATCAATAGCAATAACATGAGTATTGTCGCCAGTTTGAGTGGTCATTTGCAACTCTTGTACCTTGCTGACACCATCCTTTGGATAAAAGACGATAATCTCAGTACCAGGAACATCCGCAAATCCTGCCATAGCAGCTTTCCCAGTATCACCAGATGTCGCTGTTAAGATGACAATCTTGTTCTCCAAACCATGCTTCTTAGCAGCTGTTGTCATAAAGTATGGCAAAATAGACAAGGCCATATCCTTAAAAGCAATTGTTGAACCATGGAACAGTTCCAAGTTGTATTGGCCATCTAATTTCACCAAAGGCGCTATAGCTGGAGTATCAAACTTACTATCGTAGGCATTGTTGATACAGTAGTCCAACTCCTCAGCTGTAAAGTCATCTAAAAATGCTGACAAAACTAACTTAGCAACTTCCTGATAAGAAGCATCTTGCAATTTGTCAAAGTCCAAATCTACCTTTGGATAAGTAAGCGGTGTAAACAAACCACCGTCCGTCGCCAAACCTTGCAAAATTGCTTGGCTAGCAGTTACTGTATTATTGGCATCACGCGTTGATTGATAAACTAATGTCATTACTCTCTATCCTTTATCTATAGTCTCTTCCATTATATCATGATTTTTCAGAAAATTCTCCCTTTATAAAAGAAATTATAGTCCCAATTCTTTCTTCAAAGGCTCTAAATAAATCATTTCTTGTTTATTTCTCATCTCCAGTCCTTCCTCGGCTAGCAGGAGTAAGTCTTTGGAAAACTCTATAATCGCAGTTTTCTCCTCATCTGTTAGCTTTTTCTTAGAAAATTGTCGTCTTAAAAACTTATAATCACAACCAAATTTCTTAAAGAAAGGTGCTGTTTCTAAGTAAGCTACTAACTTATCTAAATTAACCAACAATCCCAAGTGAAAGGCTGCAGAAGCAAAAGTCCTATCAAGTGGCTGTGTACACACACTACGAAACTCAACTGTTCCTCGAGTCGTTAAGTCTTGGTACTGGTAACTACGATGAGTTTCAAAATCCTTCTCTTGGGGGTAAATAAGAATCTCATCCCCATTCAGAGCAAAAGCTTGGATTTCAGATGTAGGCAAATAGTCCCTAGCCTGAATCGGATAAAAATAATAGGTTTGTCCATCACGTTCCGCAGTAAAAATTGCAGAATGATCTAGATAATCAAAAAAATCATCCTCATCTTTAAAGAGGCTAGCATTGACACCAACATTCTCTGGATATATACCATGCATCGATTCTTCCCAGAAAATATCTCTTGAGATTTTTGTATCCCAATCCGCACCTGTAAACTCAGAATTAGCAAATAAATAAGCCTTAACTGCTTCAATTTGGGTAAAAGCATTAATCACTCGTAAGTAGTTAGACTTTGAAATATCCAGCTGAACCTGACTCCCACAGATAAAAGAACCATATTCAGGGAAATGATGTAAGTTTGATTTAGTAACATTTCTACTCAAATTCAAATAGTCCATCAACATCTGATAACGTGGGGAAGCCACTGGACAATTCTCATTTTTATCCCAGTTGGGATGAATACCACAGCCAACAATAGCATGGTTTGATTCAGCTAACTTTTTCTGAATTACATCCATATAATTGTTGAAACGATTTTCGATCTCTTGAATCGTTTCAGCCTTGCCAAATGCAAACTCAATCGTAGTATAGGAAACTTCAAATAAAATAGCATCCTGACTTACTGGATCTACTAACTGGATAGGATTCCCAAAATCATCTACCTTTTCGATAGTAAAATCAAAAGAAGAAACTAAATATCGGAATAAGTGCTTGGTAACTTCAACATCTGTAGCAGCTCCTTCCAAGTTTACAACAGGATATTCCAGCTCAATCCCGACAAACAATTCAGGATTTTCTTTAATATTTTTCAAATATCGATGTTTTAATAAATCGATAGAACGAGACATACTTCCCTACACTTTCATAATCTAAATAAATTTTGAATAACTATTATTATACCAAAAATAATATAAAAAGGAACGAAGATTTACAACGTTCCTTAATGCTATACTATACCGGCGGCCGGGGTCGAACCGGCACGTCCTTGCGGACACTGGATTTTGAGTCCAGCGCGTCTGCCAATTCCGCCACGCCGGCAAATAGTAACTGGGGTAGCTGGATTCGAACCAACGCATGAGGGAGTCAAAGTCCCTTGCCTTACCGCTTGGCTATACCCCAATAATATAAAATAGGCGAGTGATGGGGATCGAACCCACGCATGCCAGAGCCACAATCTGGTGTGTTAACCACTTCACCACACCCGCCATAATTCTATTAACACGGGCAGTAGGAATTGAACCCACACTGAAGGTTTTGGAGACCTTAGTTCTACCTTTAAACTATGCCCGTAAAATGGAAGGGGAGGGATTCGAACCCCCGAACCCGAAGGAGCGGATTTACAGTCCGCCGCGTTTAGCCTCTTCGCTACCCTTCCAAAATATATAAATGGCGCGAGACGGAATCGAACCGCCGACACATGGAGCTTCAATCCATTGCTCTACCAACTGAGCTACCGAGCCTTATTGCGGGAGCAGGATTTGAACCTACGACCTTCGGGTTATGAGCCCGACGAGCTACCGAGCTGCTCCATCCCGCGCTAATACAAAAGGAGGATGTGGGATTCGAACCCACGCACGCTTTTACACGCCTGACGGTTTTCAAGACCGTTCCCTTCAGCCGGACTTGGGTAATCCTCCAAAATAGTTTATACGGGAATAAACCCGTGTCCTCTTAGCGAACAGATAATATTACAATTCTCTAGTAATGGACTAAACACTATGGGCACGAGTGGACTCGAACCACCGACCTCACGCTTATCAGGCGTGCGCTCTAACCACCTGAGCTACGCGCCCAAGTCAAAAACTTGGTACAAAGAACAAAGTTCAAAGCGGGTGACGAGAATCGAACTCGCGACAACAGCTTGGAAGGCTGTAGTTTTACCACTAAACTACACCCGCTAAAATGGGAGTTAACGGGATCGAACCGCTGACCCTCTGCTTGTAAGGCAGATGCTCTCCCAGCTGAGCTAAACTCCCTAGAGCTAAGCGACTTCCATATCTCACAGGGGGCAACCCCCAACTACTTCCGGC
>NZ_CAMPPZ010000023.1:0-31682 GCF_946902925.1 Streptococcus sp. Marseille-Q6488
TTATACCATAAGTGAAAAACGTTTACAAATAGTTATCATCACTTGTAAATAGTTGAGTTTTTACTTATTTTTCCTTAAAATCATTTACACTAATTTCCATCGTTTTTTTAAATCGTATTCATCTTCGTATTCATTTTTACAATCATCTTTGCCCGTATAGTTGAGAAGGTTCCAACTTAAAGTTCAATAGTTTACAAATAGAAAACTGTGATTACTCACGGTCTTTTTTTTTAAAAAATAAAATAAAAAAACTCCATCAAAACTCTTGACTTTCTCGGTATACCGTGATATAATATAATCAAGATAAGGAAAGGGGGTGATGAAGTTGAACAAAGAAGATTGGCTTAGGTTACTTGAAAAGGCAATAGACAATATTCCTGAAACAGTAACTGCTATCGCAAGTCTAGTGACCGCAATAACGGTCGCAAGGCAAAACAAAAAGCGTAAACCGAAATCCCGCAAAAGAAAAAGGTAAACGCTAAGAGGTTGGGGCGAAAGCCCCTCACACCTCTATTTTATCAAATGGAACGAGGAAATGCAATGGTTAGTGCAATAGCTATTTTTATAATTGCAATTAATGTATACATTTATCTAAAAAACAAAAAGGACAAATAAGATGAGAAAAGTTATTCAAGAATTGTTAGACAGTTCGATGTCTACATCTGCTATTTCGCAAGGCGCTGGAGTTCCATGGACTACCGTTTCTGACCTCAGAAAAGGAAAAACAAGTATGGACAAAATGGCACTTCTCACAGCGGAAAAACTTTATGAATTTGCTACAACTGATAAGCAGTGATTTCGGTCACTGTTTTTTTATTTTTAACAAAACACCGTTTTTGACAATAATACCCTGCCATTACTCCTCCCTATTCTTCAAGAAAACGCTTTTTTGGACAATAGGACTTCTATTTTGGTTTCTAATCGTTCAAAATGCGTCTTTTTGCAAAATAAAAAACCGCAAGCCTGAGCCTGCGGTGAAAGAACAATTTAGAAAGTTTCCTTTCTATTTATTTTTTAAAATTATTTGGTCGTAATCAAACCATCTGGCTCTACTGTGAACTCTGGCTTGTCTGCCAGTGTTCCATCTGGTTTGAGGTAGTACCAGCCTGTTCCGTCTGCGGACTGGACGAAGGCGTTTGATACCATAGCACCTTCTTTACCGTCAAGATAATACCAGGTGTCCTTGTACTTGACCCAACCCGTCTTCATGGCACCCTCTGTGTCAAAATAATACCACTTGTCAGCGATTTTCTTCCAGCCTGTAGCCATTTCACCTGACTGGTCAAACCAGTACCAGTTGCTGTCTGTGTGCTTCTTCCAGCGGTCTGCAAGCATGTAGCCTGAGCCGTCGAAGTAATACCAGGTTCCGTTGATTTTCTCAAACTTATCTTTTGGATAAGAGCCGTCTTCTTTAACGTACCAGTAGCCAGTATCGTTTTTCTTCCAGCCCGCTTCAACGCTCAAGCCGTTTTCAATATCCTGCTTGAACTGTTCGCGGCTAATGCCCCATTTGGCTAGATATGGATAAGGGTCAATGTGGTCTGAATGGTTGTCGGGTTGGTTATTGGTGCAGTATTCATGCGTTTTGATACCTGCCAAGTCGTCTGTATCAAGCGTTTTAGGCAAGCCTGCTTCATCAGCTAGATTGCGTAAGAGTTCGATATACAGACGGTAGTCAGCCATGAACTCTTCTGTAGTTGAATGACTTTCAATCAGTTCAACTGCTGCATAGGTCTCAGCATTCCAACCACCCCCAACGTCCCAAGATCCGTTATTTACAGGGCCTACTTGCATGACACGACCGTTACCAACGACATGAGAAAAGAACCCAAGCTCAGGGTTCTTTCTGTAGTGATAATCAGCTTCATTTTGCACGGTAGAATTACGGTTCCCCGTAGAGTGAGCGTGCACTTGTCGATATGGCGCATAGCCTACTTGTGGCAAGCCTGTGCGTAGTCTGCTTGTATCGATATCCATTACTCTTGTCCTTTCCAAGCGTCATTCATCTGTTTCACGGCTGACTCAACAAAAGTATCCAAGTCCTTGTCGGTCATACTGATGTTATATTTGATCAGCTCTGCACGGATTTTAGCACGAGCCTGTGCCAATTTTTCATCACCTTTATAACCTGTCTCAGCAGCCACCTGCTCAACGGCATTCACTGCATTCTTGGCTAGGATTTCAGCGATAATAACCGCTTTTTCTCCGCCTTTTCGCAAAAGATAATCTTTTACTGTTTTTACCATACTGCCTGCGACTACCGCTAAAAAGCCTGTCGCAAAAGCGATAATAAATTCATTAAATTGTATCATGTGTTGTTTCCTTTCTTATTCATAGTAGAATGTGATATCAAGGCTAATATACCCCGTTGTGACTCCTACGCGTTTGAAGTTTTCAATTGTTTCGCTACTTAGATGAAAAGTGTATGAATTATCAGAGATACCCACCGATTTTGTCGTGATCAACGGGAATTCGCTAGCGCCTATTCTTACTTTTGTTATTTTCTTGTTTTCAAGAGTTGTTTTTATATCTTTTTTATATACAAAAAGACTATAATTTTTAAAAAAAGAGAGAGTCACATCTTTTATGGTAACACTTTTCAAACCCTCCCACACCAACCTATCACCAATATAGCGCTTGACAATCTCCTGATTGCCTAACATGATTCTTACTCTATCTCTCATAGCTTCACCTACTTAAAAATATCGTAAATCGTGTGAGGGTCT
Source organism: Streptococcus sp. Marseille-Q6488 (assembly GCF_946902925.1). Lineage (NCBI taxonomy): Bacteria > Bacillati > Bacillota > Bacilli > Lactobacillales > Streptococcaceae > Streptococcus > Streptococcus sp. Marseille-Q6488. The sequence goes on from NZ_CAMPPZ010000023.1 coordinate 2,727, forward strand.
TTGGTAGTAATAGCATCGTACTGCTCTTGCGTACCTGCCCAATAGTTGAGTGCCTGCGAACCGTTCTGATTGACAATGTTCTGACCAGGAGCTCCCGTTGCTCCTCGTTCGCCATCGTTGATGTTATCCAAATGGGTAAAAGCAGAGGCTTTTAAACCTCTGTAATTCACTTCAATGCGGACTTCGAACCAGCCACCAGAGCGCTGAGTAGCATTCCACTGACCAAATTTCCCATTTGCATCAGGCGTTTGATTTCTCAAAACACCCCAGCTATTATTCCCAAAACCACGGTAGTAATAATCAAGAGTATAGCCACTCGTGACTGCTTCGCCATCGTAGAATACATCCGCAAACAGATTCAATTGGCTAGTAGAGCCATTCTTATAAGAGCCCTCAATACGAACGCTAGCATTCAAACTATGCCCATTTTCCCCTTTTAAGCTTTCTCTCTGGCTGGAGGTCAGATTGTCAAATGACGGGCGATTTTCCAAGGCGGAAATCCTAGCCTTGATGGGGATATCATTGTACAACTCCCATTTTTGAGCGTAAGTAGACAAGTCTTGGTGGGAGGTCAAGTAGCCTTTCTCTTCCAGCTCCGCTTTTGTAACGAGGGTTTCTGGATTGACTCTCGGTCTACTCTCAAGGGAGTCCAGCCTTCCCTGAACCTCCCTATCCTTTAGCTCTGAGTCTTCTTTGATCGCCTTGACATCCCTACCAATAGCTGTTGCTAGATTTTCAAGGTTACTCATAGCTATCACGCTTTCGCTGCGTTGTAAGTCGCTACCAAGTCAACATTGGCAATCTGGTCTACACGTCCACCAACTTCTGTGATTTTACCAAGAAGAGCACCGTTTGCGTCCTCACCCATGCTGGTAATCTTGTCCGCGATTTCTTTCAGCGTATCCAGATTCTCAGGCGTCCCCTCGCCCAAGATTTCAGCCTTAACCTCGGATTTAGCTTGAGAGATAGCTTGGTTCATGTCAGACGTGCTGACTTTCGTTTTCAGCTCTTCGTTTACCTTTTTGTTATCTTCCCCCAATGCCTGCGCAAATGCTGTTAATTTTGTAGTATCCATTTTGTGTTACACCTTTCCTAAATTGTAATAAAAGAGTAGGTCTGGCAATTCCTGACCTACTGGGCTCTCGCCTACAGTTCTACCTGCAAGCTGTTTTTTTACTTCTTCTGCGATATCCAGCTCCTTTAAAGCATGGACTTCTTCAGTGACCAATTCCTTATCTGAGGCGACTATCTTGATATGGATAGATTTATCACTAGGGAAAACATAGCCTCCAGCCGTGATTTCCAAGCGATAACTCCCAATGGGCAAGATAGCGTCCAGATGAAAACTCACACCTTGACCGGTAACGGTTACCTGCTTCTTCCACTGGTAGCCCTCCTTGGTCAGACTGATCAGCGCCTCCTCCCCTTCCAGAGAGGAGATGACTTGGTAGTCTTCGTCTAAGAGGGCAAAACCAAAGGCGGAAGCCAAGTCCCCTTGCTTAATCAGGTGACCGCCATCAATCTGCCGCAAATTGGTCATATTGAGATTACAGACCATTCTGCACCTCTTTCTTTACTGTTTACTTTGTATCAAGGTTTTCAGTTCTCTCACATCTTCACCTAGCGATTTGACCTGTTCAGCCAGCACCAGAATAGCCTTGTTTTGTTCGTCATGGTTATCCAGCCTTTTGTTAGCCGACATTCGAAATTCGCGTAAGTTCTCAATATCTTTTTCTATGGCTGTAATGCGATTTTCCTGTTTGGTTGCCCTGTCCTTCATGGAAAAGTACAAGACAACCACAGGAATCAGAGAAAAGAGAAACCGAATCAATAAGTGCTCAATCTCTGTCATAAGCACCTCGCTAGTTTGCCAAATGGCTCAAACCACGTCGCTTCAATTCCTTGCGCACACGGTCTTTCCAGCGTTTATGTACCCATGAAAAGTCAACTGCTCCACGTTCCAGTAGGTTGATGTACATATCGATTTTTGCTTGGTCTAGTGTAATCTTACTCATTGCTGCTACCTCCATTGTCTTCACTAGGGCTCTCTTGGTTTGTCGTTTCAGAAATGTCATCTTCTTTCTCGCTTTCTTTGTTATCTTCTACCGCTGGGGTTGGTTGTGTAGGTGCTTCTGCTACTGGTTGTTCAGTAGTTGGCTGCGCTGGTGCTTCAGCAGCTTGTTTTTCTGTGTCCGTAACCTGAGGAGTATCCTCATCTGTCTCCTCTTTCTCCCCCTGGTCAGGCTCTCCTTGAGCTTCCAGCTCTTCCAATCGCGCTAAGATATCTTCAATATCCTGAGCATTCTGGAGATTGACCTTCTGCATGCCATCCATGAGTTGGTTGGCTTTCTCCAGCGCTTCCGTCGTTTTAGCCAACTGTTCTTGGTTTTTGACAATAGCGCTTGTTGGGTCAAGTTCGGTGCGAACCAATTCCAAAACCGCTTGGATAAGGGCGTCCTCACTATCCTGTGTATGGTCACCTAGTAATTCGCACTGCTCATAAGAATAGCGCCCCTTGTTTTCCATCTTGATGGCGACAACTGTTACATTTTCCCCACCTTTCAAGTAGGGCTTGATTGCAAGTTCATAGCTCATTTGTTAGTTCCTTTCATTTTTGCTTGCGTTTCGTCAAATAGTTCTTTGAGGGCTGGGTCATATTCCAGCACGGCTTTAAAGCCCCGTAATTCAGCTAAAGCCAGCGTATAGTGTGCCTCTAAATTCGCACGATTCAATTCGCCCTCAGCTAAGCGGTTGACGAGTGACTCTGCGACTAGCTTGTCGATTGTGTGATTATCCATGTCTGTTCTCCATTTCTTTGATTTTCTGGTCTAGTTCTTGGACTGCTTTTAGCAAGTAGGGTACGAAAACGGTATAGTCGATGTGCAGATAGCCATCTGGATTCTCAGGGTCTCGTGAGATAACTTCTGGAACGATAGTCTCAGCCTCTTGCGCAATCAAACCGATTTCTTCGTGTTTCTTGCTTTCTATGAAATCAAAAGCGACTAAGTTTAGTCTGTTGATTGTATCCAAGGCTTTCACAGCTGTTTCTGTGATGTTTTCTTTCAAGCGTCTATCTGAAGATTTATCTATCCAGTGTTTTACCGTTCCCTCGCCTACCTGGTTCCACCACACGACCTTATTTTGATGTCCCTCCCTCGGACTCCAACCATTTCCCAAAATTTCTTGTTCGTACATATGAATCCCATTGACAAAAATAGGCGATTTTTGAAATTCTGTCCGTCCATAAAACCTAGCGTTGGATGACTCTGAAAAGTCAACCTTAGCGCTAAAATCCGCATTATTCTTACACTTCATTTCTCCTGCGGTTGTTACGTACCAGGCATTAGGTCCTGCTTGGTTCCAGTTATTGCCCCAATTAGCCCAGAAGGCTGTTCTGGTCTCGCCAAAACCACCACCATTTCCCATTCCTACCGCAAACGTATTTGTGCCAGATATCCACTTGCCACTCCCGTTTGGGAAACTCCCAATGGTAAACCCTCCAATTTCACCCTGATAGGCTTGTAGGAAGGTTGAGCTAGATACTACAGACTCAATCTTAGTCGCAAAGATACGTTTAGATGTCAGCTTGTCAATCAAGGCATCTCTAGCGGTCAGGTTCCGAATCAGGGCATCATCTACGCTGATTTTATCGCCTGTGATAGCCCCAGTTTGGATGTTTTCGGCAGTCACAGAGCCAGCTGCTAACTTCCCAGCAGTGACCGCACCATCCACAATCATGTCGGATTTTACTCTGACTTTCGGAGCGATGATGTCCACACCTTTCGAACTGGTCGAAATGGTAGAGGCTAACTGCTCACCAGTTAAGGTAGTTGAACCGATGGTCACACCTTCAGGCGTCACTTGTACCCTCGCACTGTTAGCAGCGTCTCTCACTTCCTGCCTGATTTCTCTAGCAGTTTGAGCGATGGCGCTCTTGACATTCGTATCAAAGAACTGGGTCAGCGCCCCTTGGTTGTTCTGCTGGATTTTGCCCCAAAGAGCACTGTTCGGGTCTCTCAATTCCAGCTCTATTGAGCGCATGTCCTTGAAGAGACCTGACAAGGTACGTTGCGTGACAGTAGGCTCCACGAAGCTAGTCGGGAAATCCCCCTGCTCCAGCTGAATATCCGTCAGCACCGTGTCACCCACACAGCCCATATGGTGCAGTTTCAGCAGTTCGTCTCGTGTCCGTGGCTGAAATACCTTGTAATACCGTCCGTTATGCTCAAGAGCAGGCGAACGGACGTTTTGAATGGTTATGTCCATGTGTTACCTCATTCTGTCATATAAAACAATATCTTTATAATCACCTCTAAACCAGTTTCGTGTCAAATCAGATAAAGCTTGACGCTTGCTTGATTCATCTACTCCTGCATCTTCGTTTTGACCTAGTAAAAACATAAAAGATGGACTAGGTGTTGATAAATTATAAGCATATACCTTAACAAACTTTTCTTCTATTCTCAAATAGTAGTACCCTGATTTTAATCCTTCATATCGGTACAAGAATCGAGTACGGCAATCTAAAGCAGCTGACTGATAGTTAATATTTGATATAGTCAATGACAAAGCATTTACAATTCGAAATCTGTATTTTTTCCAGATTAGCTTATCTCCTATATATCTTTCAACAACTTCCTTACCACCTACATAAATTCCTTCTCTAGACATACTACCTCCTACGTACTACTGTAGATATCATAGATAGTATTACTATCCTTGTTAGCAATCGCATCATATTGAGACCTTGTACCAGACCAATATTTCATTGGTTGCCCACCATTTTGGTTGATGATGTTTTGACCTGGCGCTCCATCCGCACCTCTGGGGCCTTCTGGTCCTGCTGGACCCGTTGCACCATTCGCCCCCCTTGCACCGTCACTAACATTGTCAAGCCGTGTGCTAGCAGCTACTTTAATGCCGTTGTGCGTTACAACGATGTAGACCTCAAGCCAGCCTCCTGAACGCTGAGAAGCATTCCACTGACCAAACTTCCCATTTGCATCAGGCGTTTGGCTCAGCAAACTTTGCCAGTTGTTATTCCCAAAACCTCTGTAGTAATAATCAACAGTATAGCCACTGGTTAACCGGGTTCCGTCATAGTAGACGTCCGCGATCAAATTCAACTGGCTAGTCGCACCGTTTCGATAGCTTCCCTCGATACGTACATTCGCATTTAAGCTGTGGCCATTCTCGCCTCGCAAGCCCTCTCTCTGTTGGCTTGTCAGGTTCTCGAACCGCATAACACCGTCCGCGCCTCGTGGTCCTGTTTCCCCACGTTCTCCACGGTCACCTTTCGGACCAGTCAGATACTGCAGGGCTGAGAATTGGTCAGTACCGTTTCCGACCTTGACCTTACCAGTGTCGCTCTCAATACCTAACTCACCATCGAGTAAGACCAGAGTGCTACTTGCCCAGTCACTCGCTGACATACGTTTATGTTGTACCCTGATAGGTACTACTTCAGGCGTTGTTTCCGTCATGTTCTACCTCCATCAAAAATAAAAGTTGGGGTCTCACTCCAACTTCCCTCATATCTAGCATTTTGTCCGTCAGCAACCGTCTTGTAGACTGGCGCTAGTTCAATCCGTCTTGTCTGATTATCAATCGTCAAAGACTGCTCTACATTCTGATACCAGTCCCCTGAGAAGGTCAGACGATAGGCACCGTAGTAGACTGCCAAGACCTGCTCCTCTTTCTGGACAAGGTCTTTGTCAATCACTGGCATGACTGTATTAGCAGGCGCAAGATGAACGTGTCCACCGTAAAATATAGGCTTATTCACTGCCACAATCACATCAGTCTTCCCGTAAGGTGTACAGGTTGCGGACCAGCTGATGACATACTGCTTGCCTAGTTCGAAACCCTCTCCATTGTGACCGACTTCTACGAAATCCATTCCGTAACTGATTTTCTTAGCCGTGCCACCATTGAGACGGTTCTTGTTGTACTGAGTATTCCCGTCACCACCAATCAGACTAGCGTTAACCCTTGCAGTCTCACTGACCTGCTCCAGTTTCTTGCTTAATTCAGCAATTGAGTCAGCACCACTCATCAGCTCCTCACGGATTCGCTTCACGAACTCAGGACGCTCTTTCTCCATTTCCTCGTGGATTTTAGCGCCCATTTCTTCCGCCTTAGCCTTGTACTGCTCGATGGCATCCGTAATAGCTTTCTCACGCTTGGCAAACTCAGCGTCAAACGCACGGTCAGCGTTTGCGATTTCCTTTTTCAAACGTTCTTCAAAAATCTGATGCAGATTTCGGCTTTCATTCAAAACGGCATCATTGACAATCCCACCTATCGCATTCGCAAGACTGGATTGGAAGGTTCCGAATCCAATTGTCTTTAAGCGTTTTGCCATTGGCGAATAGGTGTATTTCGTGATTTTCTTACGAACATCAAGACCATACCATTCATGGTAGATACTGACAACATCGAACATCCGAACCGCTACATCGCTCTGGCCGACAACCGAGATTTCAAGATTATCTTCTAGCATGTCGCACATACTTGTCCGAAAATACTGCTTACCGTATTCAATCAAGCTAGCTTGGTCTTTGACATTCTGATCATTGACCTCAACAACTGCTTCATAGATTTGGCTGTATTTCCCAAGCAAGGGACTATCAATCACCACTACATAATCAATGTCAGGCGCCTTTTCTCCTTCACCTTTAACAGCCGTTTTAAAGGTTATCCGAGTTTTCAAAGACTTCGTTGAGGTCTTATGTTGGTAGCTAGACAGGTTTTTCTTGTACATAAAAAGCGATTCATTCTCAGAACCGCCATTTTTCAACAAGCGTAAATTGTAGCCATTTCGCACCATATCTCCGCCCCACTGACCAAGGATAGAATGCTTGTCTTTCGCCAAGACCTCCATCGCATTCTTGTCCTTGATGTTGAGCGTATGCCTATCGTCAATATCTGAGAAGAAAGAAAAAGGATTGGCTCTAGTAATACTACCAGCAAAAGCACTCAACACCCTTGTGCCACTGACACGATCCACATCGATAGAGCTGACGATGTAGTTATTTAACAGGCTGATAACCTGATTGGCATAGACTTGGATATATCCTTGTTGTTTTTCAACCTCAAAAATATAAAAATCCTGCTCGCCATGCAGGTCATCAGCTGTCAGAAAAGTTTCCTCTTTCAGCAATTCCCACTTGGGATCCGATGTAGGAAAACGAAAGGTCAGTTGATAGGTATTGTTTCGTTCCTGGACGATTTCGTCATTGTAGGCCTCATTTAAAGGCGTATTGCCTTCAGTAAGATAAATCATAAAATATACCTCCAATTCGGCCGAACTGTGACCTTACGAACCGCACCAGTAAAGACCAGACCGTTACTACCGACTGCCAACTCAAAGAAGCCTCCACGTTTTCGTAGCGTATTTTGAACCGCACCATCTGCGTTGTAGATATTCTGTTTCTTATGTCTACAATCAATAGTCACTTTTCGTCTAATGGTCAAGTGCATGGTTGTCCGTCCGATAGTCAAAGAAATATCACCGTCCCCTTCAATCTCAATCACAGGCTCACTATAGACAGAGCCTGGATTGTTGACATTACCGCTTGCGGTAAAGATAAGAGGAGCAACATTTTTCTGATAACGGAATGGTTGCATACTCAGCTTGATTTCTAATTTCCAGCCGTGCATACCTTGGGGCTTGTATTTTGCACTGACGAAATCAGCATAAAAAATAGAGCCTAGTTGGTAGCTAAACTCTAGCGTATTATCATTTGGTTGGAATCTCTCAACGATTTTAGACGGGTCTACCGTCCTTGGAAGGTAAAATGCAAAAGTCCTTTCGTAACTTTCGTAAGCACCGTCCAAGACACGGTAATTCCCGTTAACCCCAAACAGGGTAGCATCTTCAGCCACCCTAGGCTTAGCAGCCTCTACCTCGCCAAAATCCGTCACCACACAGTTAGGAATGGTTGAAGTATTGAAACCATTGATAATCATGTATTCCATTAAATTCCCTCCCTAGCATAAATTGCACCTTGACGTTGGTAGACGCTCATTGAAATTTTATCAGCGTCCAGGTAAGTATCTGACGGCTTTTCAAGGATAGCAGTAAGGATCTTCTCCATACTTGCTCTCAGAATCGCTATCTCAGACACGGTTTGACTATCTTTTGCCTCGATTTGAGCACTTGGCATAGCCAAGCTTGCTTCAAGATTCCTGGCAATAGTCGGTGTTCCACTCAAACCAAAATCATCATTTGAAAATGCGTTTGAGATTTCGCCAGCCATTCCAACGACCGATTTCTTAACATCTTTGAAACGGTCTTGCAACCCTCTATCCAAACCTTGCATAATCGCATTACCAGCAGGAATCAAGAGCTTGCGGTCATACTCAATCGGACCTTTGTGGTCACGAATCCAGCTAGCAATACCACCAACGAAGTCAGTAACCGCACTCCAAGCAGATTTCAAACCATTTAAAAAGCCATCAAGGATAGCTTTACCTGCCTCCCAAAGGTCAATGTTTTTGATTCCATCGAATATGCTTGTAACCTTATCAACAAGATCACGAACACCTTGTTTCATGCTTTCCCAAGCATTTTTAGCTCCTTGGACAAGTCCATCAATCAGCCCTAAGACAGTTGATTTCAACCCTTCCCAAGCACTGCTTGCGACAGATTTGATAGTGTTCCAGATGTTAGATAATATCTGAGCAAAACCATCAAAGATAGCCTTACCTGCAGCGGACAACCCTTTCCAAATTGTACTAAGAGTGGTAGAAAAGTTTTCAAAAATAGCAGTAGCATAACCTACGATAACATCCACGACTCCAGAGAAGTATGTTTTAATCCCTTCCCAAATCATAGAGATACTATTTTTAATCCCTTCCCAGATTAGAGAAAGATCAGCCCCCAGCTGGTTAAAGTTCCCTGTCACAAGGTCGATGATGATGAGAATAGCACCCAAGAAAATAGATTTGATGAAGTCCCAAGCACCTTGAAAAATCATCTTAATTCCTTCCCAAATTTGAGTAAGACCATCTGAAATATTGTTCCAAATATTCATGAATCCATTAATGAACGGTTGAACAATCGCCATCACTGCTGTTGTGATAGCTGTCCATGCCACAGATGCAGCTTCTTGAATACTTACCCACAAATTACTAGCACCTTCAGAGATACCAGACCAAAGACCAACAAAGAAATCAGCAATCCCCTGCCATGCCTGTTTAATCAAATCTACAAAAGATGACCATATTTGTCTACCTGTTTCAGTCTGAGTGAAGAACCAAGCTAATGCGGCAACTGCAGCTGCAATCCATCCTATAAGTGGGATTGAAGAAATAGTTGCCGTAATACTCGTAGCAAAAGTTGTTATTGCTGTCTTAGCAATAACAAGAACTCCACTTATTCCGCCTAAACCTTGTAAAAAGTTTGCAAATTTCACTACTGGCAAACCAACGCCAAGAGCAACTACCGCTGTCTTCAGTAAATCAGCTGCTAATTTATTTTCTTTGAAAAAGTTAGTGATTTCTTTTAGGATAGAAGAGCTGATTCTCAATGCTGAACTCAAAATTTCAAAAGCAGTTCCAAGAAGATTGACTCCCTGCTCACCACCCTGAATTCCTAAGAGATCGCCTACAAAATCAGCTACGATGCTACCAACATTACCGATAACTGACCCGATATTCTCAAAGGTTACACGGATATTGTCCGCAATATTAACAATTTGGGTTGCCGCTTCATCGCTAAATCCTAACGTGTTTAGGATATCGATATTCCCTTGCCTATCCATTGACCCGAAGATCATATCAAAAAAGGTTTGGAAAATTCCTGTCACACGTCCGATTTGGTCATAGACTGCACTACCAAAAGCGTCCCCAAAAAGCTGAGAAGCTAAAGAGCTTACGCCTTCGGTCAGTACTACTCCTAATCCTGATAAGATATTTCCTATCATTGGTAAGAAGTTGCCAAAAAGGAAAGTTTTAGTGGTTTCTAGTAAAGATTGTAGTGCTGGCGTAACGTTTTCGCCAATAGCTATCTTCCCAAGAACATTTTGAGCAGCTGCCTTCATAGATTCAAAAGATCCAGTGAAAGTTGTTGCTGCCTCTCTCGCTGTTGTACCAGTGATGTCCAAATTCTCTTGGATGGCGTGAATGGCGCTATAAACATCTGACAAGTTATTTATGTCATACTTAACACCTGTCAATTTTTCTGCATCAGCTAAAAGCCGTTGCATCTCTTGTTTTGTACCACCATAACCCAATTTAAGGTTATCAAGCATCGTATAATTTTGCTTGGCAAAACCTTGATAAGCCAGCTGAATGCTTTCCATAGATGTCCCCATCTTGTTAGCATTATCCGACATATCAATCATAGCCATATTAGCTGTTTCTGCCGCTTTATCTGTATCTCCACCAAGAGATTGTAGTAAGCTGGCTGAGAAACCTGTAACATTTTCCATATAGGCATTGGCTGACAGACCTGTGGTTTTGTAGGCCTCGTTTGCAAATCCTTTGACCTTATCAGCTGAGTCTTTAAATAAGGTTTCGACACCACCAAGCGATTGTTGAAGTGCTGCCCCTTCGTTTATCGATGCTCCAATGGCCTTACCAATTCCAGCAGCAGCAATAACTCCTGAAACAGCCCCCATCATTTTGGATCCGAGGGATTCGCCTGCGCTAACGCCAGCTGAGGCGACTTCACCACCCATTTCCTTTTGAATCATGCCACTAATACCTTTAGCAGACGGAATGATTTGTACATAGGCTTTTCCTAATTCGGTCGCCACTATTCATCACCTCCTGTTTTCGCAAGTAAAGCCTTGCGATAGTTTTCAAAGTCCTCACCAGATTCAAAGACGAGATAATCCCTTTCGTCACTCTCTTCTTTGTGATTCTTTGTTAGCATTTCAGCAATTGATGCAGGGCGATTAACACCCTTTTGCCCATCCTTAGTTTGCAACCACAAAGAAAGAGACAATCTGTCTACGATACTAGCAAGTAACGTCGTTTCCAGAGGGACGATTTGGTCAGACATAAACTGCTTTATCCGCGAATCATCACGCAACCCATACGCAAAAACAGCCACCTGATTTAAAGGTAGCTGTTTATAGTCGTATATTTGATAGGTTTCTGCTAAATCACAGATAAGGGCATCTTCGTCCAAATTCATCATCTGAGCAAGGACTAGGATTTTTTTAAGCCGTTAACTGATTCAAAAACACTCTTGATTTCATCTGCCATTTTATCATTTGGCACAATGCCATCTTCTTCTCTTAGGTGGTCTTTAAAAGCCTTGGCTTGCTCATCTCCGAATAAAAGTTTTACAACTTTAGGAAAGACTTGACCTTGTCCTTCGTCAACTTCACCAATCAATTCCAACAATTCATAGTTGTTTAAACGACGCTCAGAAATTTCGAATTTAAAGCCTAACTTCGTTTCCCCTTTGAATGTTTTACTCATTTATTTTACGCTCCTTGAATGTATTCGTAGTGAGTGTTCTCACTGTTGTCTGGTAGTGCAGTGATCGTCAATTCATAGCCGATAGGTTCGCCGTCTTTATAGCTGATTTCGCCAATTTCGCTAACCTTACCACGAGGAATGACAACACGTTTCACATAGCTGTTTTTTAACAATGTATCGATAACCAAGCAATGTTCAGGCAATTCTTTACCATTAGCTTTTACAGTGATACCTGTTTCAAGGGTTCCTGAAACGTTATCTGGGCCATACACTTCTTTCAAAACTTCAATGTTAAGACCCTCAATCAATTTGTATTTAAAGGTATCTTTCTTTTCAGTTTGAGAAGACAAGACTGTTTGTCCTCCCCAAGCCTTGACTTCTTCTGACTCTGGTGAGTTCTCATTGGTCAATCCATCTTCTGAAATATACCCAAGCGTTTTAAATGCTGGGTTCAAGGCTGTTTTTGCATTCGTTGGAAGATCTGTTCCAGCTGGAGCAGTAGAAACCGCCCCTCCGATTTTGGGCTTAGCAGCCGTTACATTTGATGCTGATGCAGTCGTCATATTCTTTCCTCCTATTGATTCTGCATTTTGTGTTCTTACTTCTGTCGCTTCTAATTCTGGCGCCAAAACTACACCTCCTTTTTAAAAATAATTGATGTCATATACCGCTTGATAGCGATATTGCTTCGTTTCCGTGTCTGTAAAGTTGTAGTCACTATTGTGATGTACACCGCTAACTTCGTTGACTGTGATGAGATTCTCAACTACTCTCTTGACTTTCTCATTCAACTCAGCTGCCTTTTGAAGTGATGGTGCATAACTTTGAAAAGCGAATGTAGCGGAATGAACGTAGTCACTTCCACTACTCCCCGTCTTCTCAAGGATGACATAACTCTCAGGCATATTCGGTTTATGTTCAAAAAAAGACGGAACATCTAACTGTCCGTCCAAAAATTTCTTTATAACTAATTCGATCATCTCATAGCCTTCAGTAAAATATTATGTTTTTTATTTCTGGCTATGCTCTTGATGTCAGTTGTACTAATCTTCGCATTGGCACGCTTCTGCCCTGGCGATACGGTCAATTCAAACCCCTCGCCAGCTCTTTCAGCAATCCCTTGCCCTTTCTCCCTCAAAATGCCCTGCATTTCGGAAGAACGTAGCAAGGCAGACACCCCAGCCGAGTTCAATTGAAATTTCATATTACTCATAAACTTCAACCATAACCTTTCTATTCCAAGACAATGGAATCATTGACTCAATCCCCTCTTGAGGGATGCCAATCGTCCGCCATTTACGACCAAAAAACTTGACCTCACGGTTTTCCCACTTGTTAGTATCCCCTTTAGGAATACCGAGTGTATATTCCGCCTTCTTCCCAGTCAAGTTCATTTGATTGATGACGTCCTCTGATGAAGTTGGGGCAACCAATACATTTTGAACCTCAATCTCAACATCACGATGGATTGGATGGCCGAAATCGTCATTACCAATTTCTACCTTGTCCACTAAAATGACAGGGATTCCTTTTAGGTAGGTCATAAATTTCAATCGCTCCATATCGTTGTTTTTTCTTCAAACCAAGCCTTTTCAATTCGGTGTCCTTGATAAAGAGACCTCCCCCAGGCACAAGGTAAGAGCCACTAAACGAATAACCCAAGGCACTTTCAGCAACCTGAGTCATTGGTTCATGGTCTGTTGAGGTCATGAGGGTTCGTGCCACGATATCGACCGTGACAGACTTGGCAACACTAGCAAATGACACGCTTTCTGCCACCATATCGTCAAGGTCTCTACCGACTTTTTCAGCTTCCACTCGCAAAGAATTAGATACAACTTCCAACAAAGCCTCAGCCCTTGCACGCTCATCAAATTTCAACGAGCGCCACAACAATTCCAAGTCTTCAATCTTTGCAAAATTTCCCATAGCTTAACCCTTGTTTTCCTCGTATAAAGCTACCAAATCGGATTTTTTTAGACCCTTATCGTAATCAATGCCCAATTCATCCAAACTAGACTTCAATTCCGCTACGGTCAAATCCGCTCCGCTTGGTGCCGTATCTTCCACAGGCACCCAATCTCCGCCAAGAACACTCTCAGCGGAGATAATCACGCCCGTTTTCGTATCACGGTATAAAGCCATAAAACTTACGCTTTCACACGAGCAAAGGCATCTTCATCAAGAATACCCCAGCCGATAAAGGCTTCCGCACGCAAACAGATTTCGTTGTAGGCTTTAAGGTCACGACCTGCACCATCTGGATCACCGTATTCAATGATTTCCATTGGAATATTTTCAGCATAACCCCATTTGAAGCGGTTTTGGAAATCCCCTACAATAACGTGGTCTGTTTCAGCGGTACCACCAGTTACAGTGAGGTTTTTACTAATATCTGACTTCATGCCGTAGAATGAATCAGGATTTTGACCAAAGCGAAACTCAGGATATTGAACAACTCCGTTAACCTTAATTTTAGCCAAGTTTTGGCCTGCAGTTGGAGACAAGGCGAGGCCTGTCACTTCCCCACCTTTCGCTACAATCGTTTGAACTGCAGCATCAATATTATCATCGATATGCGCTTCATCATATGTAACAATATTACCAGTAATCACACCGTCAAATGAGTTTGTTGCACGGAAAGTTGCATCTGTCATGGATTTTGGTTCAAGACCGTGAATAGCAGCAAGATCAAATCCTTCAGCAATTTTTTTGGCGAATCCATCAATGTATTCTAACAAGAAATTCATTTGTTTTTCTTCTGATGCATATTTAAATTCATCTGTCATACGAGCTTGATAAACGAATTTAATGGGTTTAATAATTTTTGAAGTAATTTTAGCTTTCCCAGCTTGTTTTTGTTCACCCTCACCGACAATTTGCGCATTCCCTTCAAGGTTAAAGATGAATTGTTCCACACCGTTAAATGGGATTGGTGTTTGAGATGCTAGCTTAGCAAGGACAGAATGTCCCTGTACTTTACTAATAACTTCTTTAACTAGTTCTGGTTTAAAAAGTGTTCCAGCTTTCATTGCATTATCTGCCATAATTTCTATTCTCCTTTTGGTTGTAATTCACGAAGCATTTGCTTCATTTGCATAGTTTTGTCATCACCGATAGGGGGCTCCGTATCTCTTAGCGGTGCTTGAGGTATTGCTGGACGCATAAAGCCAGCTAGACGCTCAGCGTCAGCCCTCAATGCCTCTTCGTCAGCGCCTTGAATACGGTCAGCCAAGTCATAAGGCAAGCCATTTTGTAAAGCGATACGAGTTCGCAAGCTAGCAGTTTCATAATTGCTTACTTGCCCCTGCAATTCAGTGATTTGAGCGTCTGATTCGGCGATTGTCTGTTTTGTTTCCTCAACAGTAGCTTTCAAAGCGCCATTTTCAGACTCTAGTTCTGAAACACGTTTCTTGAGATCATCATAATCAGCGAATTTTTCACGCTCACGTCTGATACGTTCCTTCACGATGTTATCTAGCTCTTCCTGTGTTTCAATCGTTTTAAATTCAGACATCTTCATGTCTCCTTTCTCCTGCTTTCCCGGCAGTTCGGTAATTTTTTAGGCATCAAAAAAAGCAGTCTTTCAACCGCTCCTCTTAATAACTGATTTTTTGCTTTTTCTTAGGCTTAGTTGTCACACAAGCCCAATGCGCAAGCAAGGCGCTATCCATCAAAGAAATATCCATATCCGCAAAATGCGAGCGATAGCCAAACCCACCGTTTGAACCGATGTTCCGCTTCTCACAGTTGGTTGTGATTTTCTTCAAAGACGGTTGACCAGCATGGCACAAGGTCTTTTGATAAATCCCTTGTTCCCACATAGAGTTAGCCACGATGATTTCCTTGACCGTAGGCAATATCACGCTCTTCATGCGTTCCTTTTTCAACTCTTCATCAAGGATTTTCTGACCGCTTGCCCCATCGACTACGATAGTAGCCACATCGGCACGCTTCACAAAATCCAAAATCCAGTCATTCCCATTACGGACTGACTGACAGTCAATCGTCTCAACAAAAATCCGCTCATCTACCGTACGAACAGCAATACTTAATGCCACGTTTGCGCCATCTTGACCATATTTGACTCCGACAAACAACTTACCTGATAAATCAGGCATAGAGTCAACACACAACTCATTCCATTCCGTTTCCGAAATAGCAGATTTCTGGTTGTATTCAGGCCAATAACCCAAACGCTGAACATTATGGTCTAGCTTATCATCACCAAGCTCGGCTTCTATCTTCCGCTCATTCAAATGGTAGCCCATTGAGGGATTGGAGTTATACCAGGCATCGACATCATCGATTTCTTTTTCCTCAGAAACCGACCATTCTGCCCAACCTGAGTATTTTCCTTTCCCAAACAGGCAAGTCTTACGGTAATTTGTAAATACCGTCCCATTTGAAACAGGTGTAGGTGGTGTCCCACACATGATTGTGATTGGATTGCTACTATCCGTTACCGTATATTTCAAGGCCGATTCCTGCTCAGTCGTATATTCCTGAGCCTCATCGATTACAAGAAGGTCAAAACCTTCCCCCAAACCACCATTGGATGTTCTGGTACGAAATTGTACAATCCCACCGCCGTCAAACAGTTCAATCCGCTCTTGTCCTTTGGCTCGTATAGAGCTAAAGTGCTCACCGTCCACATATCCCATTTTTTCAAGGTAACGTTTAACCTTTTCAAAAGAGGAATGAGAGGTGGATATTCTATGAGCCGTGTGTAGGATGTTTAGTCCATTATGCAGGCCCCAAAGTTCAAAAAGGTACAAGAGTTCAGACTTCCCATTACGACGAGGAATAGAGTAGCCAAATTTTTGATGCACCCACAAACCATTCTTGTCAACCGCCATGATAGAGGTCAACAAATTGACTTGCCAAGCGTAGCAAGAAAGACCTGTCCGCTCGTAGATTTCTACCGCTTCTTTCGCCTTAGAATTTTTCTTGACGTACTTTAAAATTACCGATTGAGTAGGATTCTGATTGCCAAGTTTCTTTCTAGCCATCCACTGCTCCTTTCAATCGTACCGCATGATAACCCTATCGCTGGGATGATTTAATTGATTACGTTTAAAATATAGTTTTTAGCAACATCTAGCATTCCCAATGCCTGCAAACTACTATCCCAGCTATAGCCAAGATTTATCTCACCATCTTTATCCAAAGAAACTACCAACACCGAAGTGTAGTCATGACTAGCCTCAAGATTTTCCTCCAAAATTTCTTTCACGGAAGCACCGCGCTCCAGACTAGACTTTTTCTCTGAAAAATCAATCGTGTTTCCCATTGTTACTCCTTTCTAAGCATAAGAAAAGCACTTAGATTTCTCTAGGTGCTTAATACCAAGCAACTTGCCCTGATTCTTTCAAACTGCCGTCTTCATTTTTTAGATTTATGATGCATTTTGACACATAATCAAAACCATATTTCGGGGGATCATTTCGCTTTATCTCACGGGTAGAAGGGTTAAATTCAAAAATCTCCCTTCTACTCACATCACCCTCAGGAAAGACCTCGTAATGGTAAAAACCGTTCACAATTTCAATCAAATTAAATTTTAACATTATTCTTCCTTTCCAAATATCGAGTCAAAGCATTACCATAATTATATGTTTCATCTGTTTTAGCATGAGCAGTATCATAATCCATATTCCCTCTGACATACATATAATCATGCTCCAATCGCTCGTGTTTCAATAATATCAAATCATGTGATTGGATATCCTTACCAGTAATCAGACGCTCCCACGACTCTGCCATATTGACTTCTGGATGAAATAAGCTTTCCCCGTCTTTTAAAAGATGGATATCATTAAAAACATGATTAAAAGCAATATCAACATCTTCCTTGGTAAAGTCTTTCATTTCCTTAAACTTTCCAATGTTCGAGTAAATTTTTCGCTTCTCTAATTCTTGATTACTATTTTTTATTTTGTCATACGTAAGATAAGCGTGCTTTTCTGCTTTAATAAAATCTTTTGGCAAAATATCATCATTCGATTCATCACGAAAATAATTTCTTGCACCAGATTGAACAGGTAAGCCTACACCTTTTAATACTTCTATTTTAGCACTTTTTTGAGATTCTGCCCAACGTTTAGTATAAACATTCTGTTTCTTCCCATTACCAGGATGATAGTCAACAGTACACCGACAATTGCCATGCCGTCTATATATATCCTTGGGAACTTCTGGATAATTGTATGAACCCTCTAAACTCTTGCACCATTTGCACGGATGACCGACAACTCTTCGAACGATTTTCGGACTCAACCCCACTTTGTGATGGAACTCCGCATTTTTTCGAATGCTATCATCCACAATGCTCTGACTAAAATTTACAATCGGATCATCAAGCAACCATTTTACATCATCGAAATTTTCCTCACTTGCTAAACGATTGACCAGACCATCAATTCTGTCTTGATTCAGTTCAGGAACCTGAGCAGCTAACCCAATTTTAGCCTCAGAGTTCAAATTCTTCTGAACTTGTTCAGTATAATCACTCACAAGCTCGTAATTCCGCCCCAGAACGTCCGTCAGCACACGTTGAGCGATATTGTAATACATTTTACCGTCTGGTAGCGTTTCGTTCGTCAGAGAGGCTCCCAGAGCCTTAGAAAGTATCTCTCCAATTTCAATTGCATATTGATTGGCATCCAAATAACTTGCCTTGCTATGCTGCAATTTAGACAGCAAGTCTTTCAAGACCTCACTATCTAGCCTAGCACCTTCAAATTCAGACTTGATTTTCTTGAGCAGGCTCGGAACGATATCCTCCACCATCTGCAACCTCCTTCACTACTGGAGCAGGCTTGTCTGACCCTTTAATTCCAGTCAAGTCACGGATGGTTTCAGCATCCATATAGCCAGGCACCGCTTGGTTCAGTTTGATAACACCATCACCAATTAAGGTCAGCATGTTAGCATCCGCCTCAAACAAAGGCTCCCACTTCACGACCGTTTTATTGAACTGTTTCCTCAAATACGGAAACTCATCACGTAAACAAGTAGCCACATAAGCCACATTCAGCAAACCAGAGCCCAGAGAGCGCTGAGCCTTCCGACCAGCTAACCGCAAGTTCTCATGACTAGCCTTAATAGCTTCAACAGATGACGGATTGTCAGATACAAAGCCAAGATCATCTAAGGTCAAGCCCATCTCCCCAGCAAAGCCAGCAGCTGCAGTCCGTAACTGCTCAGTAAAAGGAGACATGCTGGATGTGGTGAATTGTCCTACATTCGGCTTATCTCCTTCATCATCTTTGGTAAAGGTCAGCAAGCTAGACACAGTTGCTTTCCAAGTATCAATCGCCTCAGCATCTTGACTCAATCCCAACACATACTTCTGAGGGAATGAATAGAACTCAGCAGTCACATCTGACCGTTCAAGCGTTCGTTTAGCGTATCTCTGATAGTACATCCCTGCCCGAGTAATTCGTGACCGACCAAACGGACGAACCGCATCAGGTCTATGAATGACTGGCACCAGCAAAGGAACACCCGTTGGATTTCCGATTGCAAACGGCTGACCATCTTTCGGATAGAACCAAGTCACATCACTAGTGAAGTAAGCCTCAAGCACGGCATAACCATTGTCATCCCTTTTCAAAACGGCATAGCCCTCTGTCAGCAAGCCAGTGATAGGATCCAGAACACCAGTCGCGTTGCTTGCCTCAATAACCTGCAACCGAGGAGCATCATCATCGTCTCCTTGCGAGATGTAGACAAAACAACACGACCCAATCAATGCTGAAAGGATCGCGCTATCAAAGAATACATCTGGATTGTTCTGAGCAAAGATTTCGTTTGCCCCAAACTCATCATTAGCAAACTCACGAAAGACCAAACGGTCTGCTAGACTATCAACACCTTTAGCAGCCCAACCTAAGACCGCCCGATATTGTTGCCTGATTTGAGGTGGTATCGTAATACCAACATCTATGTCATTGTGTTGCATAGCATACTGATTATATCTAGTATCTACACCCATTTTGTAATTGGCTAACTTCTTCCTGAGATAGCCCATACCTTTCAATGTCATTTTATACAACTACCTTTCATTTCCCGCGAGAAAAAATGTACAGTGACGGTGTGAAGCCCTGAAGCACCGAGGGGGAGGGGGTCATCCCCCCACCTTGGCAGGAACACTCGTCCTCTTTTTTAATCTCTGTCTAATTATTTTTTTAAAACACGGTCTATTTATTTTTTAAATGATTACTGATGGTTTTAATATTAACTCTTATATTTAAACCAATCTGTACTTTGTGGCAAGTTCCTATTACCGATAACCTTTGTTCCATTTGTCTTCTCATCAGCATATAGCTTGTCAGACTTCTGTCTATTGCATTGCCAATGTGCTAACTGCAAGTTAGCAATATCAGATGGATGTCCATTCTTATTTACTGGAACGATGTGGTCAATGACTGGACTTAATGGATGAGGATATCTCAGGTCTTTGTCTACAGGCTGGCCACATATCCCACAAGTGTTTCTTGTCTTTAAGATAATCTTCTTGTTCTTCTCAAAGGCTACTCTATGTGGTCCGCTACGGTCTGCACGGAGGGGGTTGGTATTCATCTAAGGAGGGGGTCCTTTCTTTTAGGGTAGGGGGGTTGGTGTTCTCAAATATACCCCCTCGGTATCTTTCAAAACAGGGGTGTTTTTAGTGCACCCACCCCCTCTTGTATTTAACATATCTTATATTTTGTGACTTTCGAGAGAACCTGCTTTAACTCAGTCTAGGCAATGCTTCAACTACATTTCTGATTTATTGAATTTACCGTTTCTCAATATGATAAATAGACATGCTTTTAATACGTAAAAGTAAGCATACTTTCATCTATTTCATCTTGATTATAGCCTATATAGTCCAATGTTATATCTGGTGCAGAGTGATTAAGTATCTGCATTAAGATAGCTATATTACCATTCTGTTTGTAGTGATGGTACCCAAATGTTTTTCTCATTGAGTGAGTACCAATATGTTCAAGTCCAGAATGATTTGCTGCATCATTTAGAAATTGATACACAGCTACTCTTCCTATATGCTTGATTCTAAGTCCATCGCCCCTAACTTTCTTCCGGCTCGGAAAGAGGTAGTCGTAACTTTCAAGATTATTTTCTTTTATGTAGCGATTCAAGGCTTTTCTTAACTCTGGGTTAACTGCGAACCTTCTTACTTTCCCTGTCTTTTTCTCTTTTATTTCTATTCTGTCTTGGGTAACATGTTTTACTTGGAGAGGAACAATATCGCTTACTCGTAAACCTGAGTATATCCCAAATAAAAAGAGAATATAGTTTCGTTCACTTTTTGATTTTAAATAATTTTTCATTCGTTCGATATCGTCTAAATCACGAATTGGTTCTACTTTCTTCATGTACCTCTCCTTTCTACATAAAAAGCCACTAGTCGTGGCATTGAATATGACAGTAGCTGGAATTGAACCAGCTGGTCTAGCAGTAAAACGCACGCTTGGTAAAAGTTTCAAGGAGACCCAAACAACCTGCTAACCTGTCCTTACTGTCTAAGAGGTCGAAACCTCTATATTTTTAGGAGTCCTCATGACTGTTCGTTGCCAATCATTGGATAATACTATTTTAGCACCTTTTTCCGTTCCAATTCTCCCAAGATTTTCCCAGATTTTTCCCAAGATTTTCCCAGAAATCACTTGTAAACCAGAAGGTTGCTTGCTTGATAGGACTCCGCGAACTCTAAAAGAGCTTTGTTTAATATCCGATAATACTCACTGGATGAGTAGCCTAGTTCTGAATAAATACTGTAGTCTTCCCTCCTTTTCTTCCTGCAATATCGTTCGATTAGGATACGTGTGTATTCCATATCAGAAAGATTGTTGATTGCTTTAGCGATTAGTTCTAGGTCCTGCTGAGCTGATACTCTACGCAAGACCATGCTTTCTACCTGCTTACTTGTCTGACCACTTGATGATTTTGGTTCAAGCGAGTAGGATATTGTTATTTTTGGAGCGTATTCTTCTCCAGCTATCCGTCTCAGACGACTGTATTTTTTAAGGACTTTGATAGCTTCCTTTCTTGTCTTCTTTTCATCGATGATATCCAATAACTCTATTTGCACACGAACTCCTCCTCATGATATAATAGTTATGCGAAACTATAACACGAGAAGTCAGCTGTGCTGGCTTTTTTCTTGCCTTGCTCCCTTTTTAGGTGTATACTGTATGTATACTAAATAAAGGAGAAACAAATGAATACTGTTAAAACTCGTAAGGTTGGGAACTCTGTCACTGTGACCATTCCCAAAACACTCAACGTTCCAGAAGGTCAGGAAATGTTTGTCTACAAGGGTGTAGATAATGTCATTGTCCTAGCTCCAAAAATTCCAGACCCATTTAGCGGCGATGCAGACCTACGCATGGAAGATGACTTCGAGGGGGTAAAATTCCTTGACAGCGAAATATGATTACATTCCAGAAAAACAGGACATCATCTGGATTGACTTTGACCCGTCTGTTGGGCGTGAGATTCAGAAACGCCGTCCTGCTATTGTCGTCTCTCGTAGAGAATATTCGGAGCGGACTGGATTTGTGGCTGTATGCCCTATTACACACGGTCAAAACAGACTAGAAGAACAAGGTCTGCTCGTTCCTGTGCGTTCCAATAAGGTAGATGGCTCTGTCAATCCACTCCAACTCTATACTTTTGACTTTAGAGAGCGCAGGGCTCAAAAAATCACAACCATGGATACAACCAGTTTTCAGAAGGTTGTCCAACTCTACAATTTCATCTTCGAAGCCTAGTCCTTATGGATTGGGCTTTTTTATTCCTCCAAAAATTCAGGGTTTTCGTAGATGTTGCCGATGACTTCTTCATGCTCAGTCCACGCATATCCTTCTCCCAAGTCTTTTAGGTATACAGCTGGCATTCCACCTATGAATGTACCACCATATTCTTTTTCTAAATACACTTCATGTGGACATCCTCTTGTGCATTTGATAATATCTCCGACAAAGACCTCTTTGCCGTTCTTATCCTTGAGTCCTGTTGATTGCATGATAGAGTCATAATCATCAAAATGTAACCACTTTTTTCTATCTTCAATCCAAATGACAGGACAAGTCCAGTTTTCATCATCTGTGTCACAATTGCCTACCATGACTTTGTAATTCATTTCTTTTCGCAGTCTATCCCACGCTCTAAATTTTGGTATCATAACATCACCTCATCCCCAACTTTCACTTTCTCATACACGTCCTTCGTAACCACGAACACCCCGTAGTCACGTATAGTAAGCGTGTATAGCTTCCCGTGCCGTCCTTTCTCAAGGACCTTGCCAAATATCTCAGCGCCTGCGTTATCAGCCTTATAGATAACCATCGGCTTCTTTTCTTCTAAATCTCGAATCCTGTCCATCTGCCAGATGTTTAGTCCAGCAGATAATAATATCCATATTGCGATAAATCTTTTCAATCTGTGACCTCCTGCCGTGGTTTAAAAGGCAATTCTTTTCTTGCTTCACTCATAATATAAAGATTGTCTGTTGGCAATGTTGCGAAGTATGTTCTCGATACTGCCGCTTGACAAAAAATCATTTCGTCAAAAACTAGCTGACATAACTCTACCAAACACTCTTCAATATCAAATACTTCGTCATCGTCTTCACTATCCATTTGCTCTTCATAAAACTCTGCAATTTCACAAGCTTTTCTGTACAATTTACCTGCAAACTCTCTTTTCATTTCTTCCATCACTCAACCTCCTCAATCTCAACACCTTCACAATTGAAAACCCATCCGAATCCAGCTTCTTCTAGTTCTTTACAGGTGTGATGTGCTCTGTGTCCGTCTGAATTATTTTTATCTGTGACCGTCCATATATCAGCATTTTTGTGATAGCTCAAAAAGCTCAGTGCGTTTACGATACCTTTCATCTTTACCCGATACCGCTTCTCTTCCTCGACATCGTAGCCGTCAAGCCATGCACGAGCAAGTGTTTCTTGATTGCATTCGTGATAAAACCATCTTTGAAGGTCCTCACTATCTTCATCATCTATAGACTTCATTAAATCTTGTAAGTCCCAATTATATTCTTTTGCTTCTTGAATATATTTATGAACACACTGCGGAACTTTGACTTTTTCTGGTTCGTCTAGTTGTTTGATTGTATCGATGATTCTGTCTACATCAATACAATTGATAAACCTACTTTTACTTTCTTTTAAGACGTTACAATAATCAATCAATTCCTTAAGTTTCATCTTAGCTTCCTCCATAAATCAAATAAACTGCAATAACTACCTGAGCCATGCTTGGCGAATAGCTAATCCAATCATCAAACTCCTTAGATTTTGGCAACCAATCCTTGGTAGCTCCCAAATCGTATTCTTTAGGTCTTTCATCAGCGAAGATACATTCCATCACTCCCATAAACGTCATGCCATCTTCTGTCATTTCCCAGAAATAATCCGCCCGGTCTTTTACCGCTTGTGGTAAATCTTGCTTGGGAGGTTTGGGTTTCCCGTCTTCTACCGTCCAGTTGTATACTTCATTAACTTTTTGCTTTAACTCTTCCATCATCTTCCAACTCCTCTACTTTCTGTCTTAATTCTTTATTCTTTTTCTTCAACAAATCGCGCTCCAGCGCTCTAATCCGTCTCTTGCGTGCATCGCACGGTTTCGAATACTCGATTATCTTCTCTTCGTTTTGCTCGATTGTGCGTTTCAGTCCTTCAATCTCAGCCTGTTTGTCATACTTCAACCAAACACCTCCCACTAAAACGGAAAATCATCTTCTTCAAGGGCGTATCCTGGCATTTGTTCCTCAATGTTCGAACGGTTAGCAGTATCATCACGCTTTTCAAGTCGCTCAAAACCATCTGCGACCACCTCAGTCAGATAGACCCTGCGCCCCTCCTGATTCTCATAATTCCTTGTCTGGATGCGCCCTGTCACACCGACCAGATTGCCTTTCTTGCACCATTCTGCGAACAGTTCCGCCTGCTTGCGCCACATCATACAGTTGATGAAGTCCGCCTCTCGCTCGCCGTTTGCTCCCTTGAAGTTCCGATTGACCGCCAGAGTAAAGGTAGCAACCGCCACATTCGACGGCGTATATTTTAATTCAGGGTCTTTCGTTAAGCGCCCTACCAATGTAACGTTATTGATCATCTTTCTTTTCCTTTCTTGCTGCACGTTCCCCTATTAAGTAGCCGAGAAATAACCACAGAATCGCCATTCCAAATTCTTTAATAAGTTCAATCATTTTCTTCTCCTCCTGAAAAAGTCGCTAAATAGTAACAATCCTTCGCACCATAGTCAAACCGTGTCGTCCGCTGACCAATGTGCTTCTGAAACCTTGGATGAGTGATAGCCGAGAAAGCCCACTGATGATCTTCCATTTGCTCAATGAGATCATCGACATTGTCAAACCTCCCAAGGAAAAACTTGCAGTGCCCGTTATAGACGAAGTAAAGATTTAACATCAATACCTCCTAAAATTTCATAAAAGCCATCCAGTGAGTTGTCCCACGCTGTTGCCCAAAAAGTGGTTGTTGTGGGACTAATTCCAAAATTTCCTTAACATTTACTTGAGCATCAGACCACTTGAAAATAAGTGTTCCTCCTGTTTTCAAAACCCTAAAACATTCTTCAAAACCTTGTTGTAAATCTAATCTCCAAGTCAACAAGTCTAGTTGTCCATATTGCGCACGCATGAATGATTTCTGGCCAGCCCATAAAAGGTGTGGCGGATCAAATACAACAAGGTTAAATGTTTCATCATCAAATGGCATATCTCGAAAATCTGCAACAATGTCTGGCTTAACGTTGATTTTCTTTTTGTGAATCTCAAATTCCTCTTCACGTCTATCCATGTATGTTGTGTGTGGTTCCTTTTTATTAAACCAAAACATTCGAGAGCCACAACACGCATCTAGTATTCTGATATCTTTCATCACTCCACCTCAACAGGGTAAAAGTTCCCAAAGCAACCCCTCAATGCCTTACCAACCTGTACGGCTGCCCCACGAGAAACAAACCGCATGGCTTTCTTCTCCTCAGAATATGAAATGTCCAAACCAGTCACTCCGATAACTGCGGACATCAGAAAGGGCTTATCCTCTCTTGTCCCATGTCTTAAAATAAACATCAGCCACCTCTATTTTCAAGCCTTTCAAGTAATTCACGTTTCCGTTTTTCAAGCTCTTCCTTGTCCTCCTCGCTCGTGGTATTCACATAGTTAGGTTGAGACCATTCAGGAACATTTGATTTTTGATTCCCTGACTGACCCTTGATTTTACTTTCTTTGTAGGCTCGCTCACGTTCATCGACTGCTGCAATCGTCAAGACTCCGTCTTTTTTCCAATTCGTCAAAATTGCTTTAATATAACTAAAATTCCGTTTACCATTGTCAGCAGCAAAACCAATTGCTTTCAGAACAACTTTCGCTTCCATTCCATCCAAAGTGATGAACTCTTTCAAGATTTCAAATTGAGTTCCATCTAACGGAGCAATACGAGATTGATATTCTTCCACGATGAGCTCGACTGGATTTTTATTTTTATTTTTATTTTTATTTTTATCTATATCTTTCTCTATCTCTATATCTATCTCTTTATCTATATCTATATCTCCGTTACACTTTGTTTCATCGGTGTTACAATGTAACACCTGTTTGTTCTCTCGAAACTTGCGAACCCTTCTGGCAGTTGCTGTTTCACTCCCAACCATCTCAGGAACTTGCTCTAAGAAATAGTCCCTGTCATTTTTTCTAGTCAACAATCCTTTGCTTTCTAAAAAAATCAATGTAATTTTAATATCTTCGACATTTTCGTCAATGACAAGAGCGATTTCTTCAGCTAGATTGTCAGCCAATCCATCGTAGTAAATATGCCCTCCGTCTTCCAAGCTAATTAACATCATTTTGAGATAAATGATGGTATGTGTATCTCCGCCAGCAATCTTGCGAAGTAGTTTCATCTCCTTTGACTTAAAGAAGTCCTGAGCAAGCTGGATCCAGAAATACCGCTTGTTTTTTAACGCCATAATTTCACACCCCATTTCCTACGGTTAGCGCGATACTTCATTCGCATATCCTCATAGATGTACCTGCCTTCCAGCTCCATTTTTTCAATCTTTAGCAGCTTATTTTTAAGCTCCACATCACGATAGTCCTTAGCTAGTTTTTTATAGTCTGTTAGGTATTCTTTGACTAGTAATAGATTTTTATAATCGTTTTCCCATGTCGTAATAAAATGTCTTGAAGTTGATTCCCTTCCTTCCAGTTCTTTAACAATCATAATCAGGTTATCCAGCGATTCAATCAATTCTTCCATTTCCTGACCTCATCATTACAAAAGTCTGATTGCAGACTGTTTCGGCTCTGGCAAGGCTAGAGGCTCAGGGCGCAATCCTGCAGGCGGTTCGTTGTCGTAGGTGAAACCCTTGAACTCTCTACGGATATTCTTGCGGATTTCTTGCCATTTATCCTCTCTACCACGTTCATAAGCTTGGTTATAGCCTTGGGTAATCATAGACGCAAATTCTTGCTCTTCTCGTCTTTCTTTTTCCTTACGCTCCTCTTGCAATTTGATATGACGGCAAAGCCCTGCAAATCCAATCAGCAAAGCTCCAACACCCATAAGCTGGTCTAAAATCGGTGGTTCAAACATTTTTTAATCTCCTTATGCTCTTAATTTTCGTACTTCTTTTTCTAATTCCAAAATTTCATAAACATCATTGATATCATACATAATATCTTTCCCTTGCTTACGAAATCTTAACCCTTTACGTTCTAATTTCTTAATATAGGCATGAGTAAAGCCAAACTTCTTCATCAAAGCCTGTTGATTGATTGGCATGCGATCATTCTCTAATTGCTCCTTGACCTGCTTTTCAGCAAAAGCCAATAATTGATTTGTGAACAATTCAGCACTTTCGCCGTCCAATCGTAATTGTAACGTTATACCTTCCATTTTCTACATCCTCTCAACTATGCGGGCAAGCATTTTTGTGATATAATGGTTTAAATTGTTTTAGTATGCGCCTGACTTCGTCAGGTGCTTTTTTGCGTTGTTGTCAAACTGTATTACTTTCCAGCGCTCTGAGTTCTATCTCATGGCTGACTTGTCTAAATAGCTTCTCACACGCTATTTTAGCTTCTCTGTACGTTGTAGATTCACTGAGTAACTATTTTTAAATTCCTTATTTGCCATCTCTTCCTCTCCTTTCTATTTTTCTCTCCTTTTTGCTATAATAAAAGCAGAAAGGAAGTGATCTAATGCCACAAATCACCAATGATAATGTCCAGATTTGGACACTCTATATCACAGTAATAATTGCAGTTATCGGTTTTGTTTTTAATACCATTTCACTCTGGCAAACAAAGAAAGCTACAGAGGATATGGCAAAGCCTTATATTAATGTTTATGTAGATGTCTATGCAGTTAAAAATCAACAACGTACCTTTGTTTTTAAAAACTTTGGCCAAACTCCAGCATATATAGATAATATTCAGATAGATGGCGAATTGGATCCATTGAATTCTGTACACCGCTTCAACTCACTTATCGGAAATATGATTGCCCCAGGACAAAAATTTACATCATCAATAGACCCAGATTATAAAGGTCGAATTACACTGACAATTACTTACTCCGATAGCAAGAAACACAAATATATAGACAAGTTTGTACTTGATGCTACATTGGCATCTGCAATGTTCTACACTGTAAACGAGAGCAATAAAAGCGATTCTCCAGCTACAGCTATCAGACAATCGACCATGGCTCTATTACGCGATCTACGATAGAACCATCTCCGAGCGATTTTACAGTTCAAACATCACGTAAGAATTCAATTTTTATCTCAACAGTTTCATCGTCAAGTGTATTGGCGATGATTTTATTTTTTGCGTCAATCGCTTCGTTCAAGTCTTTACAAGTTAATTCATAAAATACATTTACATTTGCATTCATCTCTTCCCCTCCTACTCCAGCACCTTACTGCCGACTACCAACCGTTTAACGACAACGTCCATCTCCTTAAACTCGGCATTCTCTGCACAGTAGCGGACGCTCTCACTGATGATGTGACAAATAGATACGCCGTACTCGTTCGCCAGCTCCGTAGCAATCTCCCAGGCGTCTCTGTCAATCCGTGTTACTTTTTGCGCTGCGTTATTCATACTATTTCCTCCTACAACATATCTTCTACCCTACACCCTAGCGCCTTGGCGATGACCACCGCCTGCGACAGCGTCACCGCCTTCAGGTCGTTCTCGATCCGTGACAAGGTCGTGTAGTCTATCAAGGTTCGCTTGGCAAGCTCACGCAAGCCCAGCTTTTGAGCCGTTCTCAGCTCCCTCATTTTCGCTCCATACATTGACTTTTTCCTTTCTACTAATAGGTCTTTTCAAAACTGTTGGTACTTGTCAACAGTTTTGATAGAATTATTCTATCGATTTTGAAAAAAGTTTGACCTTCTTTGATGTTAGGTGTTTTATTTCACTTTTCGTGAAGTCTGAGGTGTGAATATATCG
>NZ_CAMPPZ010000024.1:0-5287 GCF_946902925.1 Streptococcus sp. Marseille-Q6488
TCAAAACTGTTGGTACTTGTCAACAGTTTTGATAGAATTATTCTATCGATTTTGAAAAAAGTTTGACCTTCTTTGATGTTAGGTGTTTTATTTCACTTTTCGTGAAGTCTGAGGTGTGAATATATCGCCCAATTCTTTACCGAAATAATGGGCGATTTTGAACATTTCACTCAGTTTAAAATCTTGTTTACCTAATTCTTTGTTGCGATAGCTATTCTCGCTTTTTCCAATAACATCTGCCATTTCTTTCTGAGAAATATTCTTTTCCTTCCTCAGTTTATATAAAAGAATTTGCAAACCATAATCACCTCCTATTCATTTTAAAAAAACCATTTCCAGATGAAGTACACCCAGATAAAACCGGTTAGCGTCCAGCAGACCACATTCCAAAATTTCTTCTTGTCTTTCATGACAAATCTTTCGAGATATGCTATACTAATAGTGAGCTTTGGGGCTTTCGCCCCGCTCACCCCACTTCTATTTCAAGAAGTGTTTGATTAACTCAACACCGGCTGTAATCACTGTTGAGATAACCAGAGCCTTAGGACCGTCAAGCCATGGCTCTTTTTTTGTTGCCTTTTCAGGCTTTTTGCGTCTCCGCATATCTCTTTTCCTCCTGTATTTATTTGATTGATTACCTCAACCATGATTTAATTATACCTCACTTTTCGTGAAGTGTCAATAGTTTTTTTGCGAAAAAACAAAAAAACTTTTCTTTCCGTGAATATTTTGTTATAATCTACTTAATAAAACACTCAGGAGAAATATATGACTGACAAAGAATTAGCTATATACATCGGAACAAAAATAAAAGAATATCGATTACAGCGCGGATTGACGCAAAAAGAATTAGCTACTTTAGTGGATATGGGTGATACAACTATAGCAAACTATGAAAAAGGTTTCCGTACTCCTAAAAAGAATACTTTGTTTAAAATATCCTCTGCTCTCAGCGTAACTATTGACGATTTATTTCCACCTATTCGTAAAGCAGACACCCCCACAGCGTCCCTAGATTTGCTCACACAGCAGATAACGGACAAGGTGGTACAATTAACCCCAGATAATAAAAAAATCGTCCTACGGACTTCTGAGGAGCTTCTGGAGAGACAAAAAGCAAACGGCGAGATGTACATAGAGCAAAACGAAGAAGAAACGAAGAAAAACGAAGTATCGGAAGTTATCAGCTTGTATCAAGTTGAGGTAGTATCTGAGACGGCAGCAGCTTGTGGATTTAACTATGGATTTGGCTACGATGATACAGATAGAGAGACTATAGAGGTTGACCAGCAACCACCACATCACGATATTGCAACTAAGGTCAGCGGAGACTCCATGCTGCCTGACTACCAAGACGGAGATATTCTCTATTTAGTAGACAAAGGACTGACTACCTACAACGGAGACCTAGCAGTTATCGCATACGGAGACCGTTCTTACTTCAAGAAGATCTATACCGAAAACGGACGCTTACGCCTCGTATCGCTTAATGACAAGTACGAAGACATCATCCTAGACTTCCCACCAGCCGAAGACACACACATCAAGATCTATGCAGTAGTCGGGGTGTATAGAGGGGAGTAAGGAAAAAATGAATTACAACGACTTAAATGATCAGCAGGTACAAGAATTAATTAACAAACTGAAGTACCCCAAAAACGAACTTTCTTTTAATGAAATCCATACTACAATCTCGTCTTTATTTGGTAAAATAGATATAGACGAAGCTATTATTGATGATGATGACATTCAATATATACTTCACATATACAGAGGAAGGATGAATCCTGAGCGCTACAGCATTCATATTAGATTTAAAAATTCCCATAATCATTTAGTTAGGGTAGACATTAATCCATCTAATAGACATGTGAATCCTGATGACTCAATTGTAGAGGGGAATCACATTCATATATACTCCAATCACTACGATAAAAAGGATAGAGTTGCTATCCCGCTTGAAGATTCTGACTTCCCTAATTTAACTCACATTGTGGACGTATTTTCTGAATTCATCAAATATACACATATCAAGACGGAGGCTGATGATGAATAACTCAAATACACTAAAAAATATATATTTTGATTGGTTATTAAAAGAGTATAAGTTCAATGATCTAGAGAAAAATATAGTAGAAATTAGAACACCGTTTTTAGATAATGATTTTGATCATATCATCCTATATGCTGAGTTTTTATCAGATGGTAGGGTCACACTCACAGATGACGGATGGACCATTAACAATTTAAAAAGTCACGGCGTTAGTTTCTCAAA
This sequence comes from Streptococcus sp. Marseille-Q6488, assembly GCF_946902925.1. NCBI lineage: Bacteria > Bacillati > Bacillota > Bacilli > Lactobacillales > Streptococcaceae > Streptococcus > Streptococcus sp. Marseille-Q6488. The sequence goes on from NZ_CAMPPZ010000024.1 coordinate 2,276, forward strand.
TCGTTCAACATACAAAAATAACTTACTAAATACAATCGTAAACAATTTAGGTACGAGAGCTGAAAATGGAGAGTTGTTTATCACAACCAGCCTCGAAAAATTCCCACTTGCAAAGCAACGGTTGCTCCAAACTATTATGCAGGTGAATGATATGATAGTCTTACGAGATACAACAATTAAAAATGTTTTCCATGACGAAATAGAAAACACCTTAGTACAGAGAGAGGTTCTTTTTACAAGAAGGCCGTCTTATTCAGGTAAAGAGGGGATAACTGTGCAATTTGACTTCGCAATTCCCACAATCAAAAAAGAAAGACTTGTAAGGACTATTTCAAACGGAAATGATCTCAACAGGGCTAAATTACTCGCAATGGATACACGTATTTTACAGAACCATAAAGATAACGTTGAATATATTGCTGTAGTCGACGATATACACCATAGATTTGATAAAGTGGCAGAAACCCTAGCGGTATTTAACGAAAATAGCAAAGATAAAATAATATTGTTATCTCATAAAGATATCTTAGAAAATTCTCTTTTATTATCAAATGTGATATAAAAAATCCCCGCACTCGGCAATAGTCCCCCATATCCAAGAAGTCTATTGTGCAAAATTGATATTTTTTGAAAATTATATTACAATACAGCTATCAGGAGTTTAGCTCCATAAAGTTTAGGTTTGGATTTTAGATCCATATCGTGATGGTAGCCGTATTTGATACGGCTACTTTTCTTTTCATATTCTAGTAAACATAAGTCGTTAAAATAAGTTGACGTTTGACAGAAATTAAAAAAAGAAATACACTAAGAATGTAAAAAAGCCTTGTTCGTCAAGGATAAAATCGTCTGGTGTACTTCTAAGAGGTACACCTTATTTTATTATCTGACGAGCTGCCAACTGTTTCCATTTTGGAAATAGTTGGCATGTAAAAAACAGAAATAAAAATATGTGCAATAACTGATCCACACTAAAAGCTGATAGAGAGGTTTCATTATGAAACAAGAACGCAAAGTTTTAGGTATTTTAGCTATTATTTTTGGAGCAATTGCTCTACTTGGCTCATGGATGCCTATCATCAATAATTTTTCATTCATTCTAGCTATTTTAGCTCTTATCTTCGGTTTAATTGGTTTTGCAGTAAATCGAAAAAGACCAAAAACACTAGCTATTATTGGGACGGTTCTAGCAGTCGTGTCTATTGCTATTGTATTAGTAACTCAAGCAATGTACGCTAAATCATTGAAAGAACTAGGTAAAAACATTGAAGAGACTGTTAGCTCTGTAAGTTCTTCTATCGAATCATCTCAAAAAGAGGAAGATGCTAAATTTAACTGGACAAAAGAACAGTTTGATGCGCTTCAAGTTGGTGATATTATCAACTATGGAGCTGGTGGAACTAACTACGATGACGTTGCTAGCGTTCACGGAGAACCTAACAATGTGACAACTAGTTCAGTAAATGACCACGACAGCAAGACAGTATCATATACTTCTACTGGTAGCAAATATAAGAGCGTTATTCTTTCGTTTTCAAAACAAGACGACGGTTCTTTCTTGTTGACTTCTAAAATCAGCTCAGGTCTAGAGTAAAAAAGACAACAAAAAATCCCCACACTCTCCATCGCCAAACTTTGAGTGTGAGGATTCAACTTTCCATCAAGCAAGCAATGGAAAGGATGATAAAAAAATACAACTATAGTTTATCATAAGTTCTACACCTTTTCAACTATGCGGGCAAGCAATCGAAAAGAAAGGACTTTTTTATGATAAAAAAATACATCACAAAAAAAGGAGAGACTAGATATCTCTTTCAAACATATTTGGGCATAGACCCTGCTACTGGAAAAGAAAAACGCACAACAAGACGTGGTTTTAAAACCATTAAAGAGGCAAAGGCTGCCGAACGTGACCTTCTCTTAGATGTTGAAGAGAACGGTTTTTCAAACAATGAAGATTTTCAGAACCCTACTTTCGCTGAAGTTGCTGAGTTATGGCTTGATAGCTATAAGAGCACTGTGAAACCAACAACCTATCAGAACGTTAAGAAAAAACTTGATGTTATGATTGACTTGTATTTTACAGATATGAAAATCCAGCAGATCAGTGTAGCTTATTGTCAAAAGGTTGCTATCCAGTTAAGTAATCGCTATATCCTCTATGCTAATTACTACTCTGTAATCAGCCGTATTTTCAAGTATGCCGTTTCTCTTGACATCATTAAGTTAAATCCCTTAGACAAGATTATCAAGCCTAAAAATAGACCCTTAAAGGCCAAAGAGAACCACTATACAAAACAGGAGCTAACGGAGTTTCTTAAAGTTTGCAGAGTAGATTGTAAGCCTGTAGAGTATACCTTTTATCACTTACTAGCTTTTACTGGTTTGAGATGTGGTGAGGCTCTTGGGCTCATGTGGTCAGATGTTGACTTTGAAAATAATCGATTAAGCATTTCTCGAACAGCTGTCGTTGTTAATAAAAAACAAACTGTTCAGGACCCTAAAACCAAAAGGAGTAAGAGGGTTATCACTTTAGATGATGAAACTCTGAATGTATTAAAACTCTGGAAACGTCAGCAGATAAAAGAGTATTTTCGGGCTAGTGTGCCTTACAAACATGATTCGAATTATATCTTTACGAATAGTTTCGGAGGATGGATTTCGCCTTCAGCTGTGAAAGAGAGACTTAGAAGATTCTTTTGTGAACATAAGGATGTCAAAAAAATCACTCCTCACGGTTTCAGGCACACACACGCTTCTCTTCTCTTTGAAGCTGGTGTTACAGCAAAAATCATTTCAGATAGATTAGGTCATAATAATGTTCAAACCACCCTTGATATGTATACCCACATCAATGACAATCAACGTTTTGAAGTCGTCGATCAACTCATGGATTTCATCCGCCCCAGCTAAAAGTCATGCCGTATTCAATCTCGTATTCACTTTTGGTAGACATGCTAGAAACCCACTGATTTCAAGGGATTAGGAAGACGTGTACTATTTATACCATAA
>NZ_CAMPPZ010000025.1:0-10926 GCF_946902925.1 Streptococcus sp. Marseille-Q6488
AGGCAAGTGACGAGTCAAGAGCAATGAGGCTTGAACAAAGTGAAAGCCAGCGTCTTTAGGCGCTGGCTGGTAATTTGGGCTTATAGCCCTGAGACAAACCACCCGTTTGACGGGTGGTTATGATTTTCAGCAATTCATTTTGGCAGCGTATACTTTTTGTCTCCAACCTTTTCAATAAATACCGTAGTTTAGGTATCCACATTGAAATTTAACAGATTTTATAACTCTTATAAATTTTAGGGTTTTGTTCAACGTATAATATATGTGTTTGTCTGATAAAAATTTCTACTTTTTTTGATTTTAAATAAGTATTAGTTTATATTATGGTGTGAATTGGGTTTGATATCTCTTTTGAGGAAGTTGCCTTAGATTTTTCTAATTGTGTTTTATTGTATAGTGTATCTTGCTTATTTTGAACAGAATCTTTTATGACATTTGTCATATTTACGAGTGACAGAAGTATCTAGCTCCGCTAACTTCAAAAGACTATAATTGAAGTATGAAAGGGAGGAAGAAAAAATGAAACATAAAGTAATTGTCGCAATGAGTTTAGTAGCAGCAGGAGTTATGACCTATCTCATGTTCTCAGGATTGGATGAAGATTTCTATCATTTTCCTTGGGAGTTATTTGCTGGCTTTGGAATGATGTCTTGGCTTGTCAGAGAAGGTTTGAAATTAGTAAGAGATGTGAAAAAGGAGTTTGAGGAATGAAAAAAGCAATTATCTATTTCTTTATCGGCCTGTCACTCTTGGTATGGTTGGTAGAAATGTTTACTGATTGGTTTGATCAAGCCTTCCTTCACCAATTCATCCGTGGTGCATGGGGATTAGGATTTATGATTTTTATCGTCTTTCCGATGGGAAAGGAGTGGCTGAAAGGAGAATATTATGAACATGATTAAGGTACAAGGCTTACATAAAAACATCAAGGGTAAGGCTATTTTGAAGGATATTTCCTTTGAGATAGCTGAAGGTGAATGTGTTGCCATGATTGGGCCAAACGGAGCAGGAAAGACCACACTCTTGGACTGTTTGCTCGGAGATAAATTGGTCACCAGTGGGCAAGTATCTATTAAAGGTTTACCAGTGACGAGTTCAAAGTTAGACTATACTAGGGCTTACCTCCCTCAAGAAAATGTAATCGTTCAGAAATTAAAAGTTAAAGAGTTGATTGCTTTCTTTCAAAAAATTTATCCAAATCACTTGAGTAACCAGGAAATCGATCAACTATTGCAGTTTGATCAGCAACAAAAAGAGCAATTTGCAGAAAAATTATCAGGTGGACAAAAGCGTCTTTTCTCTTTTGTCTTGACCTTAATTGGGCGACCAAAGCTTGTCTTTTTAGATGAGCCTACATCGGCTATGGATACCTCAACTCGTCAACGTTTTTGGGAGATTGTCGATCAGTTAAAGAAAAATGGTGTGACCATTGTCTATTCTTCTCACTATATCGAAGAGGTAGAGCATACAGCGGACCGAATCTTGGTCTTGAATAAGGGAGAGTTGATTCGTGATACGACGCCTCTAGCTATGCGTAGCGAGGAAATAGAAAAGTACTTTATCCTTCCTATAGCTTACAAGGAAGTCGTAGAGAAGTCAAATTTGGTTGAAAACTGGACCCTAAAGCAAGATTCTTTGCAAGTAGTCACTCGAGAAGCAGATGCTTTCTGGGAGCTATTAGCCCAAGCAAGATGTAGGATACAAGAAATCGAAGTTAATAATCGTAGTTTGCTGGATACAATCTTTGAAGAAACGCAAAAAGGAGATGACTAAGATGAAACGATGGATTGCACTAAACAAGATAGAATTTTTATTGACCAAACGACAATTAGTCTATTATCTATTATCCGTAGGGATGCCGACAGCCTTCTATTTATTCTTTTCAGGCATGTACCAGGACACACCTGGTGGACCAGATAATTTTATGCGTGACTACCTCATCTCCATGACAGCTTTTTCCATGATGTCGACAGCTATCTTTTCATTCCCAGCTGTCTTACATACCGATAAAATCAACAACTGGCAGAAAACATTACGTCATAGCCCTGTAAATATGGTAGAATATTATCTATCAAAGATAACAAGTATGATGGTTGATTATTTGGTCTCAATTCTGGTTGTTTTCTCAGTTGGGCATTTTGTAAGAGGTGTGGATATGTCTTTAGGAAGCTGGATTGGGGCTGCGTTCTTGCTGATAGTAGGAAGTGTAGCTTTTGTAGCGCTTGGCTTGACCTTGACACTCTTGCCTTCTAGTCAGCTGATGTCTGTCGTGGGCAATCTTCTCTATCTAGGCTTGGCTGTTTTAGGTGGACTCTGGATGCCCATCTCTTTATTTCCAGACTGGATGCAAGCAATCGGGAAGTGCCTACCAACTTATCAGTTGATGGAGTTGCTCAAGACCTTCTTAAACGAGGGTAGCATCAATCTATCAGCCACAGTTTATCTACTTGTTTTTTCAGCAGTTTTGTTTGGTTTGACCATTTACCTTCAAGGTCATAAGGAGAATGCTTAATGCTTGAAAGACTGAAAAGCATACACTATATGTTTTGGGCTAGTTTAATTTTTATGATTTTCCCCATCCTACCTGTAGTGACTGGGTGGCTCTCTGCCTGGCATTTATTGATTGATATTCTATTTGTAGTAGCGTATTTGGGTGTTTTAACAACTAAGAGCCAGCGCCTATCTTGGCTATATTGGGGCATCATGCTGACTTATGTAGTTGGGAATACTGCCTTTGTTGCTGTTAATTATATCTGGTTTTTCTTTTTCCTATCCAATCTCTTAAGTTATCATTTCAGCGTAGGTGGTTTAAAGTCTTTACATGTCTGGACTTTTCTTCTTGCTCAAGTCCTTGTTGTGGGCCAACTGTTGATTTTTCAGAAACTCGAAGTTGAGTTTCTATTCTATCTACTTGTAATTCTTGCTTTTGTCGATTTAATGACTTTTGGCTTGGTTCGGATTCGGATTGTGGAGGATTTGAAAGAAGCACAGGCTAAGCAAAATGCCCAGATAAATCTATTGCTTGCTGAAAATGAACGCAGTCGTATCGGTCAGGATTTGCATGATAGTCTGGGACATACCTTTGCCATGCTAAGTGTTAAAACTGATCTAGCCTTGCAGTTATTTCAAATGCAGGCTTATCCACAGGTAGAAAAGGAATTAAAAGAAATTCACCAGATCAGCAAGGATTCCATGAATGAAGTGAGAACCATTGTGGAAAATCTTAAGTCTAGAACTTTGGCATCCGAACTAGAGACTGTGAAAAAGATGTTAGAAATTGCTGGAATTGAGGTGGAAACGGATAACCAACTAGATACTGCTAGCCTTACTCAGGAATTGGAGTCAACGGCTTCCATGATTTTGCTTGAGTTGGTGACCAATATCATCAAACATGCCAAAGCGTCGAAGGCCTACCTGAAATTAGAACGGACAGAGAAAGAACTCATTCTAACAGTGAGAGATGATGGCTGTGGCTTTACTTCTATAAAGGGGGATGAGCTCCATACAATTCGAGATCGTGTCCTTCCATTTTCGGGAGAGGTAAATGTGATTAGTCAGAAACAACCGACAGAAGTTCAGGTTCGACTACCTTATAAGGAGAGAAAGTAGATGAAAGTATTAGTCGCAGAAGATCAAAGTATGTTGCGAGATGCCATGTGCCAGTTGCTCACGCTTCAACCGGATATAGAGTCTGTCTTTCAAGCCAAGAATGGGCAAGAAGCAATCCAACTATTGGAAAAGGAGTCTGTAGATATCGCCATCCTTGACGTAGAAATGCCTGTTAAGACAGGTCTTGAAGTTTTGGAGTGGATACGAGCAGAAAATTTAGAAACAAAGGTGGTTGTGGTGACGACCTTCAAGCGCCCTGGTTACTTTGAACGTGCAGTCAAGGCTGGAGTAGATGCTTATGTCTTGAAAGAAAGAAGCATTGCAGACCTCATGCAAACTTTGCATACTGTCCTCGAAGGAGGCAAGGAGTATTCGCCTGAATTGATGGAAGTGGTGATGACGCATCCCAATCCGTTGACAGAACAAGAGATTGCTGTTTTAAAGGGAATTGCTCAAGGCTTGTCTAACCAAGAAATTGCAGACAAACTTTATCTATCCAACGGAACAGTCCGAAACTATGTTACTAATATTCTTTCGAAACTAGATGCAGGTAATCGAACAGAGGCAGCTAATATCGCAAAAGAATCTGGTTGGTTGTGATATTGTCATATATCGGAAACCATCATGTGCTAAAATTGAAGTTATTCAATCAAACAATTTTGTAACTTGAGGAGGCTTAGTTTCCTCCTTTTTGTTTCGTCAAAGGTGGTAGCAAGGAGCTAAACCTAGGCTTTCTATGAAATTTTTTCAATCAATCTTCAAAAAAAGCTTGAAAGTGTTTACAAATAGTGATAAAATGGAATAAGTAGAAACATGAAAACGAAATTTTCACATCTTCACTTTTGTAAGTAGATGTAGAGCTTCAATCGGTGCCTCTACTTGTAAAAGAATGTGTGGGATAGAAAGGGCAGGAAAAGGAATGAATGCAGATGATACAGTAACCATTTATGATGTCGCTCGTGAAGCGGGTGTTTCCATGGCGACGGTCAGCCGTGTGGTCAATGGCAATAAAAATGTAAAAGAGAATACCCGTAAAAAAGTGCTAGAGGTAATTGATCGTTTGGATTATCGTCCAAATGCAGTTGCGCGTGGTCTTGCAAGTAAAAAGACAACCACTGTCGGTGTCGTGATTCCAAATATTACCAATGGTTATTTTTCGAGTTTGGCTAAGGGGATTGATGATATTGCGGAAATGTACAAGTACAATATTGTCCTAGCTAATAGCGATGAAGATAACGAGAAAGAAGTTTCTGTTGTCAATACCCTCTTTTCAAAGCAGGTAGATGGCATTATCTTTATGGGTTATCACTTGACAGATAAAATTCGCTCAGAATTTTCGCGTTCACGTACTCCGATTGTTCTCGCAGGAACTGTCGATGTTGAGCACCAGTTGCCAAGTGTCAATATTGACTATAAGCAAGCAACGATTGATGCAGTGAGTTACCTTGCTAAAGAAAATGAGCGTATTGCTTTCGTTAGCGGTCCGCTAGTGGATGACATCAATGGTAAGGTTCGTTTAGTTGGCTACAAGGAAGCCTTGAAAAAAGCAGGAATCGCTTATAGTGAGGGTTTGGTATTTGAATCTAAATATAGCTATGATGATGGTTACGCCTTGGCAGAGCGTTTGATTTCATCGAATGCAACTGCAGCAGTTGTGACAGGTGATGAGTTGGCAGCAGGTGTCTTGAACGGTTTGGCTGATAAGGGTGTGTCAGTACCAGAAGAATTTGAAATTATTACTAGTGATGATTCACAAATTGCACGCTTTACCCGTCCAAACTTGACAACGATTGCCCAACCTCTTTATGATCTTGGTGCCATTAGTATGCGTATGTTGACCAAGATTATGCACAAGGAAGAGTTGGAAGAACGTGAAGTTCTCTTACCTCATGGATTGACAGAACGTCGCTCAACACGAAAACGGAAATAGAAAAAATCAGGGAATCGTGAAGATTTCCTGATTTTGTGCTCTTAAACAAGAGATGTTGACTTAATGAATACCACAGAGCGGACTAGGCGGCTGGTTAAAGGCTACGGCAACACACTGCTTTGAGGTTGTAGATAGAACTGACGAAGTCAGCTCAAGGCACTGCTTTGAGGTTGTAGATAGAACTGACGAAGTCAGCTCAAAACATGTTTTTGAGGTTGTAGATAAGACTGACGAAGTCAGTAACCATACATACGAAAAGGCGACGTTGACGCGGTTTGAAGAGATTTTCGAAGAGACTTACCCTTCCATATAGTCTTTCAAATCCTGTCCTGTTAGTCCGGCATTGAGGGCGATGAGGAGTTTCAAGCGGGCTTTTTGGGCATTGAGTTCTTTGACAAAGAAGACACCAGATTTTTGCAACTGCACGCCTCCACCTTGGTAGGCATAAACAGGTTCGGCAATACCGTTAAAGCATCGTGATACCAGAGCGACTGGGATTCCTTTTTGCAGAAGGCTTTCTAATTTTTGAGCCGTTTCTTTGGGAATATTACCAGCTCCGAAGGCTTGGATAATCAAACCGTCCAATTGTTCCAAATCCAGCATATCAATCAGCTCATCTGTCATACCAGCATAAGCCGAGATAATAGGGACTAAGCCTTGTATGTGATCAAGGTCAAAGCGGACACGAGGTTCAGCTGTTTTGAAGTAGAGTATTTCCTGTTTCATGATGAGACCGAGGGGACCGTGTGTTGGAGTCTGGAAGGTGCTGACGTTGGTCGTATGTGTTTTGGTAACATACTTGGCAGCGTGGATTTCATCGTTCATAACGACCAAAACCCCTTTGTCCGCAGCCTTGTCATCGCTAGCTACCCGCAAAGCACTCAGATAATTATAAACCCCATCACTACCGAGTTCATTGGAGCTGCGCATGGCTCCTGTTAGAACGATAGGCATATGGGGAACTTCCATGGTGTCAAGGAAATAGGCTGTTTCCTCTAAAGTATCGGTCCCGTGTGTGATCACCACCCCATCGTAGTTATCTGCTTCCTCTTTAATTTTCTGGTAGAGAGCCAGCATATGCTTAGGTTTGATATGGGGGCTTGGCAGGTTAAAAAAGTCCAAGGCGTGGACTTGGATTCCTTCAAGAGGATTGGACACATGGTTCATGGGATTATCTGAACTCGTCACAACAGCGCCAGAAGCATCGGCCTGCATGGAAATAGTCCCACCTGTATGTAAAACAAGGATTTTCTTAGGCATGATTTACTCACTCTTTCTGAAATGTGGTATAATCATTGTATCACAAAAGGGGAGATTGGGATAGGATGGAAGTCAAAGCGGTTTTTTTTGATATCGACGGAACCTTGGTCAACGATCGCAAGAGTGTTTTGAAATCCACTAAGGACGCGATTAAAATCGTCAAAGAACAAGGGGTGCTTGTCGGTGTAGCGACAGGACGAGGACCTTTTTTTGTTAAGGAATTGATGGACGATTTGGACCTGGACTTTGCGGTAACCTATAATGGCCAGTATATCTTTAATAAAGACAGAGTCTTGTTTACGAGCCCTATTTCCAAGTTGCATTTGCGCCATCTAATTAGCTATGCTAAAAAAGAGGGCAAGGAGATTGCCCTAGGGACCAAGGATGCCATGTTAGGTTCCAAAATCATGTCCTTTGGTCTGGGTTCTCTTTCCCAACGAATCAGTCGCTTCGTTCCCTCTGTTTTAACTCGAACAGTGAGTCAGTCTTTTAATCGCATGGTCAGCAAGGTGGTTCCCCAAAAGGAAGAAGACCTACTTCATCTGATGAATCAGCCTATCTACCAAGTTTTAATGCTGATGACGCCAGAAGAATCTGAGAAGGCGGCAGCTGATTTTGAAGACTTGAAATTGACACGTAGCAATCCTTTTGCAGCGGATGTTATCAATCAAGGAAACTCTAAATTGGAAGGCATTAGACGAGTTGGGAAAGAATATGGTTTTGATCTCAACCAAGTCATGGCCTTTGGTGACTCAGATAATGACCTTGAAATGCTGGCGGGTGTCGGTATGTCGGTCGCTATGGGAAATGGTAGTAGCAGTGCCAAGGAAGTTGCCAAGCACATTACAACCAGCAATCAGCAAGATGGAATCCACAAGGCCCTGGAACATTTTGGTGTTCTGGCCTCAGAAAAAGTCTTTGTCAGCCGTGACTATCATTTCAATAAGGTCAAGACCTTCCACCACATGATGGATGAACGGACCCAAGAAGAACCTCGAGCTTGGGATTTAGAAGGTGCAACCCATAGGGCTGGCTTTAAAATAGAAGAATTGGTGGAGTTTGTTCGAGCTGCCAGTTCTTCTGAAGAGGATTTTGGTCAAGCTCTATCGCAACTTCATCAGGCTCTTGATAAGGCAGCATATAAAGTAGCCAAGAAGACACCTGCTCAGCAAGATTTGATAGGGCAAGTGGATGCCTTGATTGACACACTTTACTTCACCTACGGTAGTTTTGTCTTGATGGGGGTGGACCCAGAACGTATTTTTGACATTGTTCATCAAGCTAATATGGGGAAAATTTTTCCAGATGGCAAGGCTCATTTTGATCCAGTGACCCACAAAATCTTAAAACCAGATGATTGGGAAGAAAAATATGCTCCAGAACCTGCTATTAAAAAGGAACTGCAGCGTCAGCTTAAGGCTTATGAACGTCATAAAGAGAGAAATAATACTCAATGAAAATCAAAGAGCAAACTAGGAAACTAGCTGCAGGTTGCTCAAAGCACTGCTTTGAGGTTGTGGATAGAACTGACGAAGTCAGCTCAAAACACTGTTTTGAGGTTGCAGATGAAACTGACGAAGTCAGTAACATACCTACGGCAAGGCGACGTTGACGTGGTTTGAAGAGATTTTCGAAGAGTATAAATAGTAAACAAAAAGGAGCGCTGAGCTCCTTTTCTTTGTAATTATAAGGTTTTTTCTTGTTCTCTCACAACCAGCAAATCGACCTTAGCATGGCGGAGAATGTATTCAGATGAAGAGCCGACCAAGAGGCGTTCAAAGGCGTTGAGACCAGTTGCGCCAACTAGAATGAGGTCCACTTCCTCAGCATCTGGAATAGTACGTGCTAGTAGGGTCTTTGGATTTCCCATTTCAATGACGATATGAACATCTGCCACACCAGCATCTTTAGCACGTTTTTCGTACTCTTTCATCAGACTTTCAGCGTCAACTTGGAGTTGTTCGTAAACTTCAGCATCAAAGGTGGATACGCTTTGGAGAGCGCGTGTGTCAATGACATGTGCGATGGTGAGTTTAGCGTCGTTTCGTAGAGCAGAATGAACTCCCTTGATAAAAGCTAAGTCTGCTTCCTTAGAACCATCGATTGCGACCATGATATTTTGGTAACGTTGTGCCATAATGAAACCTCCTGAAATTTTCTTACTATCATTGTAAACCTTTTCACTATAGAAGTAAAGCAAAAAAAGTATTTTTCAAAAGAATGTTAGTGCTTAAAATCTATATAAATATATGATAAAATAAAAGAAAGGATAGCAGGAAAGAAGTGAAGGGAGGGAGAATGATGAAAAACTCTTTTCAAGAAGCAAAAAAATCAAATTTCCTTTATTATGGAATCATCCTAGTTTCAGTCTTGCTAGAAGTTATCATGATCTGGCAATTAGAGAGTCTGGTACCGCTTCTTTATCCAGGTTTTATCGGCTTTTTAGTCTTTCACCTACTCTACCATCTGATTTTATTCCTAGTTGCAAAACGAAGTGGGCGTTGGGGTTACTTGATGATATGGGGGCTCTTCCTCATGTTCAATCTTCTTTATGACTCCTTTTTAGGTTTGCTTTTTCTAGGTTTATCTTTTGGTATGTGATATGTCTTTCGCAAAACACCTGCTATCTCCTCTGTCTTGACCTCGCTTTTAGCGAGGCTTTTCTTCTGTAGGATTTTAGTAACACATTTCAGCAAACTTGTCGCATTGTCTTTCTAGTGGTATAATGTTACTATCTCGATGAATTGAGGAAACAAGATGAAAGAATATAACAAGTCTAGTAAGTTAGAGCATGTTGCTTATGATATCCGTGGGCCTGTTTTGGAAGAAGCCATGCGGATGCGAGCAAATGGAGAAAAGATTTTACGTCTGAATACAGGAAATCCAGCAGAATTTGGTTTTACAGCGCCAGACGAAGTCATTCATGACTTGATTATGAATGCGCGTGATAGTGAAGGTTATTCTGACTCAAAAGGGATTTTCTCAGCCCGTAAGGCTATCATGCAGTATTGCCAATTGAAGAAATTCCCAAACGTAGATATTGATGATATTTATCTTGGAAATGGTGTCAGTGAGCTGATTGTCATGTCCATGCAGGGGCTTTTGGACAATGGAGATGAAGTCTTGGTGCCTATGCCAGACTATCCTCTCTGGACAGCGGCTGTCAGCCTAGCTGGAGGAAATGCCGTTCACTATATCTGTGATGAAGCTGCAGAATGGTATCCAGATATTGACGATATCAAGTCAAAAATTACTTCCAATACCAAGGCAATCGTCCTTATCAATCCAAACAACCCAACTGGAGCCCTTTATCCTAAGGAACTCTTGTTGGAGATTATTGAGATTGCCCGTCAAAACGATTTGATTATCTTTGCGGATGAAATTTACGACCGTATGGTAATGGATGGGCATGTGCATACGCCTGTGGCGAGCTTGGCACCAGATGTCTTCTGTGTCAGCATGAATGGTCTGTCAAAATCCCATCGTATCGCTGGTTTCCGTGTGGGTTGGATGGTCTTGTCTGGACCTAAGACTCATGTTAAAGGCTATATCGAAGGGCTCAATATGCTGTCCAATATGCGTCTTTGCTCTAACGTTTTGGCCCAACAAGTCGTACAAACTTCCTTGGGTGGCCACCAGTCAGTCGATGAATTGCTCCTTCCTGGTGGACGAATTTACGAGCAAAGAAATTTCATTTACAATGCCATTCAAGAGATTCCAGGTTTGTCTGCGGTTAAACCTAAGGCTGGACTCTATATCTTCCCTAAAATCGACCGCAATATGTACCGTATCGATGATGATGAGCAGTTTGTCCTTGATTTCTTGAAGCAGGAAAAGGTTCTCTTGGTTCATGGTCGAGGCTTTAACTGGAAAGAACCAGACCACTTCCGTATCGTTTACCTTCCTCGTGTTGATGAACTAGCCCAAATCCAAGAAAAGATGACTCGTTTCTTGAAACAGTATCGTAGATAGGGCTTACATTCGAAAAAGCGCCAAAAAGGGTAAATTCCCAAACTAACTTCCACTGCTAATCCAAGTGGAAGTTAGTCTGATAAAAATCGTAAAAACCAGTGGAAATCCGTGTCAGGGTAAGTTCTACTGGTTTTAAACATGCTTGATTTCATCGC
>NZ_CAMPPZ010000026.1:0-5396 GCF_946902925.1 Streptococcus sp. Marseille-Q6488
CGAAGATGAATACGATTTAAAAAAACGATGGAAATTAGTGTAAATGATTTTAAGGAAAAATAAGTAAAAACTCAACTATTTACAAGTGATGATAACTATTTGTAAACGTTTTTCACTTATGGTATAATAAGCATTGTATTTATTGTATATGAATCTGGAGAAAAAATCAAAGATATTTTTGACGGATAATATGAGAACAAGGGAGAATATATGACCTTAGAATGGGAAGAATTTCTAGATCCTTACATTCAAGCTGTTGGTGAGTTAAAGATTAAACTTCGTGGTATTCGCAAGCAATATCGTAAGCAAAATAAGCATTCTCCGATTGAGTTTGTGACGGGTCGGGTCAAGCCAATTGAGAGCATCAAAGAAAAAATGGCTCGTCGTGGCATTACTTATGCGACCTTAGAGCACGATTTGCAGGATATTGCTGGCTTACGTGTGATGGTTCAGTTTGTAGATGACGTCAAGGAAGTAGTGGAGATTTTGCATAAGCGTCAGGATATGCGAATCATACAGGAGCGAGATTACATTACTCATCGAAAGGCTTCAGGCTACCGTTCCTATCATGTGGTAGTAGAATATACGGTTGATACCATCAATGGAGCCAAGACCATTTTGGCAGAAATTCAAATTCGTACCTTGGCCATGAATTTCTGGGCAACGATAGAACATTCTCTCAACTACAAGTACCAAGGGGATTTCCCAGATGAGATTAAGAAGCGACTGGAAATTACAGCTAGAATCGCCCATCAGTTGGATGAAGAAATGGGTGAAATTCGTGATGATATCCAGGAAGCCCAGGCTCTTTTTGATCCCTTGAGTAGAAAATTAAATGACGGTGTAGGAAACAGTGACGATACAGATGAAGAATACAGGTAAACGAATTGATCTGATAGCCAATAGAAAACCGCAGAGTCAAAGGGTTTTGTATGAATTGCGAGATCGTTTGAAGAGAAATCAGTTTATACTCAATGATAGCAGTCCGGACATTGTCATTTCCATTGGTGGAGATGGCATGCTCTTGTCGGCCTTTCATAAGTACGAAGACCAACTTGATAAGGTACGCTTTATCGGTCTTCATACAGGACATCTGGGCTTTTATACCGATTATCGTGATTTTGAGTTGGATAAGTTAATGACCAATTTGCAGCTAGATACCGGAGCAAGGGTTTCTTACCCTGTTCTAAATGTGAAGGTTTTTCTTGGAAATGGAGAGGTCAAGATTTTTCGTGCCCTCAACGAAGCCAGCATTCGCAGGTCTGATCGAACCATGGTGGCAGATATTGTCATCAATGGTGTTCCCTTTGAACGTTTTCGTGGAGACGGGCTAACAGTTTCGACACCGACTGGTAGTACTGCCTATAACAAGTCTCTTGGTGGTGCTGTTTTACATCCTACCATTGAAGCTTTGCAATTAACGGAAATTGCCAGCCTTAATAATCGTGTCTATCGAACGCTGGGCTCTTCCATTATTGTGCCTAAGAAGGATAAGATTGAACTCATTCCAACAAGAAATGATTACCACACCATTTCGGTTGACAATAGTGTCTATTCTTTTCGTAGTATCGAGCGAATCGAGTATCAAATTGATCATCATAAGATTCACTTTGTCGCGACTCCTAGCCATACCAGTTTCTGGAACCGCGTTAAGGATGCCTTTATCGGCGAGGTGGACGAATGAGGTTTGAATTTATCGCAGATGAACATATCAAGGTTAAGACCTTCTTAAAAAAGCACGAGGTTTCTAAGGGGCTGCTGGCCAAGATTAAGTTTCGAGGTGGGGCTATTCTGGTCAATGACCAACCGCAAAATGCAACATATCTATTGGATATTGGGGACCGCGTTACTATTGATATTCCCGCTGAGGAAGGCTTTGAAACTCTGGAAGCTATCGAGCGCTCACTGGATATTCTCTATGAGGATGACCACTTTCTAGTCTTGAATAAACCCTATGGAGTGGCGTCTATTCCTAGTGTCAACCACTCCAATACCATTGCCAATTTTATCAAGGGTTACTATGTCAAGCAAAATTATAAAAATCAGCAGGTTCACATTGTAACCAGGCTTGATAGAGATACTTCTGGCTTGATGCTCTTTGCCAAGCACGGCTATGCCCATGCACGATTAGACAAGCAGTTGCAGAAGAAGTCCATTGAAAAACGCTACTTTGCTCTGGTTAAAGGAGATGGATATTTAGAGCCTGAAGGAGAAATTATTGCTCCGATTGCGCGTGATGAAGACTCTATTATCACTAGAAGAGTAGCTAAAGGTGGGAAGTACGCCCATACTTCCTACAAGATTGTCGCTTCTTATGGAAATATCCACTTGGTCGACATTCGCCTGCATACTGGACGTACCCACCAAATCCGAGTCCATTTTTCTCATATTGGTTTCCCTTTGTTGGGCGATGATTTGTACGGAGGTAGTCTGGACGACGGCATTCAACGTCAGGCCCTGCATTGCCATTACCTATCCTTTTATCATCCATTTTTAGAGCAAGACTTGCAGGTATCAAGTCTCTTGCCGGATGATTTCAGTAACCTTATTAAACAGTTATCAACTAATACTCAATAAAATATATTAGAGTATAATTTATTATTTTAAAGGAGAAAACTCATGGAAGTTTTTGAAAGTCTAAGAGCCAACCTAGTTGGTAAAAATGTCCGCATCGTTCTACCTGAAGGAAAAGAACCTCGTATTCTTCAAGCTACGAAACGCTTGGTAAAAGAAACAGATGTTATTCCAGTCTTGCTTGGTAAACCAGAAAAAATTAAAATTTACCTTGAAATTGAAGGGATTCACGAGGGTTATGAAGTCATCGATCCTGACCACTACGCTAAGTTTGACGAAATGGTTGCTGCGCTCGTTGAACGTCGAAACGGTAAGATATCAGAAGAAGAAGCTACTAGACTCTTACGTGAAGACGTTAACTACTTTGGTGTAATGCTAGTATATATGGGCTTGGTTGACGGTATGGTTTCAGGTGCACTTCACTCAACTGCTGCAACAGTTCGTCCAGCCCTTCAAATCATTAAAACTCGTCCTAATGTTACTCGTACTTCAGGTGCCTTCCTAATGACTCGTGGTTCAGAACGTTACCTATTTGGTGACTGTGCTATCAATATCAATCCTGATGCAGATGCCTTGGCTGAAATTGCGATTAATTCAGCAATCACTGCGAAAATGTTTGGTATAGAACCAAAAATTGCTATGTTGAGCTATTCAAGTAAAGGTTCTGGTTTTGGTGATAACGTTGATAAGGTAGTAGCAGCTACACAACGTGCGCACGAACTACGCCCAGATCTTGAAATAGATGGGGAATTGCAATTTGACGCTGCCTTCCACCCTGAAACGGCAGCTTTAAAAGCTCCAGGAAGTAAAGTTGCTGGACAAGCAACTGTATTTATTTTCCCAAGTATCGAAGCTGGAAATATCGGTTACAAGATTGCAGAACGTCTCGGTGGTTTCTCAGCTGTGGGACCTGTTTTACAAGGTTTGAATAAGCCAGTTAATGACCTTTCACGTGGATGTAGTGCAGAAGATGTTTACAATTTGACTCTTATCACAGCAGCTCAAGCTGTTCATCAATAAGATTTAGTCCTCTTTCCCTTGGGAAGAGGCTTTTTATACTCAATAAAAATCAAAGAGCAAACTAGAAAGATAGGCGCAGGCAGTACTTGAGTACGACAAGCCGACGCTGATATGGTTTGAATTTGATTTTTGAAGAGTATTAAATGAGTATGAAAAGAGAATTTTTTCATTAGAAAACGCATAATATTGAGTGTTTTTGACACCTGCTATTATGCGTTTTTTATAATTTTTGCACCTTTCTTAGCCTTTGTTATCGACAAGTATTGTTCTAGGTCCTTGTTTTTAGAATGGCAATTTCCCAGCGAAAGCACCCAGTTTTTTCTTGGTAGTTTCATCGATTTGTTCAAGAGCAGAGTTGATGGCTTGAACGGTCATATCAGAAAGAGTTTCAAGGTCCTCTGGGTCAACGACAGCTGGATTAAAGTCAATGCTGACAACTTTCTTATCTCCAGTTAAGGTCGCTTGGACAAGGTCTTGAGCAGATTTGCCAACAAATTGCATAGCTGCAAGTTCAGCTTGACTTTGTTCCATTTGTTTTTGAAGTTTTTGTGCTTGGCGCATCATGTTTTGCATGTTCATCATAAGATTTCTAAAGTTCCTTTCGTTTCAAGGGGATAATCCTTGTTGTTAACAAGTGCCTGATTTTCTCTCCTAATTGTTATTAGTAGCATAGCCATCAAGCCCAAGTACTGATTTTATTATACCATTTTTTTAAGACATAGTCTTTTATTGGTGAGAGTTATTTATATCAAGGAGTGATTAGAAATAAATTAAAATAATGATTTTTGCTAAGAGGGGCTCTATTCTAGTTTCATGGAAATGATTTTACTAAAGGTTCGTATGCTTTGTTTACAAACATGTTACCTCTATCTATTTTTGGATAAATAGTTGTCTATTATTATTTTTATGCTAATAGTAAAATCTAAATGGTAGCCTACGATTTTTTAGAAAGAAAATGGTACAATATTCTAAGAGAAAATACAATGGGAGGGAAAATGAGGTTATTACCTATAAGAAAAATATCACGTCAGTCTAAAAGGTTAGCACTTTTTTTGACGTTTTGTGCTGGATATGTAGATGCTTATACTTTTATTGTTCGCGGGAATACCCTTGTAGCTGGACAAACAGGAAATGTTGTCTTTCTTTCGGTGGAGCTAATACAAAATAATGTTTCGGATGTTAGGGATAAGCTTTTAACCTTAATAGCGTTTATGCTGGGAGTTTTTTTACTAACCATTTATAAGGAAAAATTGAGAATTGTAAAAAAACCGATTCTGTCACTGATTCCTTTGGCAATACTATCAATCATTATTGGTTTTGTGCCGCAAACTGTAGATAATATCTATCTAGTACCGCCCTTAGCCTTTTGTATGGGCTTGGTGACAACTGCCTTTGGTGAGGTTTCGGGTATTGCCTACAATAATGCCTTTATGACAGGGAATATCAAACGGACGATGTTAGCTTTTGGAGATTATTTCCGGACCAAGCACACTCCTTTTTTACGTGAAGGCTTCATATTTGTTAGCCTGCTTAGTAGTTTTGTCCTTGGTGTTGTCTTTTCAGCTTATTTGACGATTTTCTATCATGAAAAGACCATTCTTGGTGTTCCTATTATGATGAGCATTTTTTATCTCAGTATGCTTTTTGCCTCGTGGCGGAAAAAAGTAAAAGAAAAGGTAAATTCCCAAACTAACTTCCACTGCTAATCCAAGTGGAAGTTAGTCTGATAAAAATCGTAAAAACCAGTGGAAATCCGTGTCAGGGTAAGTTCTACTGGTTTTAAACATGCTTGATTTCATCGC
>NZ_CAMPPZ010000027.1:0-4936 GCF_946902925.1 Streptococcus sp. Marseille-Q6488
AAAAAACAATAAATCTGTCAGTGACAGAAATGAGTGAGAACTCAAACTTTTAATGAGAGTTTGATCCTGGCTCAGGACGAACGCTGGCGGCGTGCCTAATACATGCAAGTAGAACGCTGAAGGAGGAGCTTGCTTCTCCGGATGAGTTGCGAACGGGTGAGTAACGCGTAGGTAACCTGCCTGGTAGCGGGGGATAACTATTGGAAACGATAGCTAATACCGCATAAGAGTAGATGTTGCATGACATTTGCTTAAAAGGTGCAATTGCATCACTACCAGATGGACCTGCGTTGTATTAGCTAGTTGGTGGGGTAACGGCTCACCAAGGCGACGATACATAGCCGACCTGAGAGGGTGATCGGCCACACTGGGACTGAGACACGGCCCAGACTCCTACGGGAGGCAGCAGTAGGGAATCTTCGGCAATGGACGGAAGTCTGACCGAGCAACGCCGCGTGAGTGAAGAAGGTTTTCGGATCGTAAAGCTCTGTTGTAAGAGAAGAACGAGTGTGAGAGTGGAAAGTTCACACTGTGACGGTATCTTACCAGAAAGGGACGGCTAACTACGTGCCAGCAGCCGCGGTAATACGTAGGTCCCGAGCGTTGTCCGGATTTATTGGGCGTAAAGCGAGCGCAGGCGGTTAGATAAGTCTGAAGTTAAAGGCTGTGGCTTAACCATAGTACGCTTTGGAAACTGTTTAACTTGAGTGCAAGAGGGGAGAGTGGAATTCCATGTGTAGCGGTGAAATGCGTAGATATATGGAGGAACACCGGTGGCGAAAGCGGCTCTCTGGCTTGTAACTGACGCTGAGGCTCGAAAGCGTGGGGAGCAAACAGGATTAGATACCCTGGTAGTCCACGCCGTAAACGATGAGTGCTAGGTGTTAGACCCTTTCCGGGGTTTAGTGCCGTAGCTAACGCATTAAGCACTCCGCCTGGGGAGTACGACCGCAAGGTTGAAACTCAAAGGAATTGACGGGGGCCCGCACAAGCGGTGGAGCATGTGGTTTAATTCGAAGCAACGCGAAGAACCTTACCAGGTCTTGACATCCCTCTGACCGCTCTAGAGATAGAGTTTTCCTTCGGGACAGAGGTGACAGGTGGTGCATGGTTGTCGTCAGCTCGTGTCGTGAGATGTTGGGTTAAGTCCCGCAACGAGCGCAACCCCTATTGTTAGTTGCCATCATTCAGTTGGGCACTCTAGCGAGACTGCCGGTAATAAACCGGAGGAAGGTGGGGATGACGTCAAATCATCATGCCCCTTATGACCTGGGCTACACACGTGCTACAATGGCTGGTACAACGAGTCGCAAGCCGGTGACGGCAAGCTAATCTCTTAAAGCCAGTCTCAGTTCGGATTGTAGGCTGCAACTCGCCTACATGAAGTCGGAATCGCTAGTAATCGCGGATCAGCACGCCGCGGTGAATACGTTCCCGGGCCTTGTACACACCGCCCGTCACACCACGAGAGTTTGTAACACCCGAAGTCGGTGAGGTAACCGTAAGGAGCCAGCCGCCTAAGGTGGGATAGATGATTGGGGTGAAGTCGTAACAAGGTAGCCGTATCGGAAGGTGCGGCTGGATCACCTCCTTTCTAAGGATAAGGAACTGCGCATTGGTCTTGTTTAGTCTTGAGAGGTCTTGTGGGGCCTTAGCTCAGCTGGGAGAGCGCCTGCTTTGCACGCAGGAGGTCAGCGGTTCGATCCCGCTAGGCTCCATTGGTGAGAGATCACCAAGTAATGCACATTGAAAATTGAATATCTATATCAAATAGTAACAAGAAAATAAACCGAAAACGCTGTAGTATTAATAAGAGTTTATGACTGAAAGGTCAAAAAATAAGGTTAAGTTAATAAGGGCGCACGGTGGATGCCTTGGCACTAGGAGCCGAAGAAGGACGTGACAAACGACGATATGCCTTGGGTAGCTGTAAGTAAGCGATGATCCAGGGATTTCCGAATGGGGGAACCCAACAGGTACTACCTGTTACCCGCATCTGTTAAGGATGTGAGGAGGAAGACGCAGTGAACTGAAACATCTAAGTAGCTGCAGGAAGAGAAAGCAAAAGCGATTGCCTTAGTAGCGGCGAGCGAAACGGCAGAAGGGCAAACCGAAGAGTTTACTCTTCGGGGTTGTAGGACTGCAATGTGGACTCAAAGATTATAGAAGAATGATTTGGGAAGATCAGCCAAAGAGAGTAATAGCCTCGTATTTAAAATAGTCTTTGTACCTAGCAGTATCCTGAGTACGGCGGGACACGTGAAATCCCGTCGGAATCTGGGAGGACCATCTCCCAACCCTAAATACTCCCTAGTGACCGATAGTGAACCAGTACCGTGAGGGAAAGGTGAAAAGCACCCCGGGAGGGGAGTGAAATAGAACCTGAAACCGTGTGCCTACAACAAGTTCGAGCCCGTTAATGGGTGAGAGCGTGCCTTTTGTAGAATGAACCGGCGAGTTACGTTATGATGCGAGGTTAAGTTGAAGAGACGGAGCCGTAGGGAAACCGAGTCTGAATAGGGCGCCTTAGTATCATGACGTAGACCCGAAACCATGTGACCTACCCATGAGCAGGTTGAAGGTGCGGTAAGACGCACTGGAGGACCGAACCAGGGCACGTTGAAAAGTGCTTGGATGACTTGTGGGTAGCGGAGAAATTCCAAACGAACTTGGAGATAGCTGGTTCTCTCCGAAATAGCTTTAGGGCTAGCGTCGACATAAAGATTCTTGGAGGTAGAGCACTGTTTGGGTGAGGGGTCCATCCCGGATTACCAATCTCAGATAAACTCCGAATGCCAATGAATTATGGTCGGCAGTCAGACTGCGAGTGCTAAGATCCGTAGTCGAAAGGGAAACAGCCCAGACCACCAGCTAAGGTCCCAAAATAATTGTTAAGTGGAAAAGGATGTGGGGTTGCACAGACAACTAGGATGTTAGCTTAGAAGCAGCTATTCATTCAAAGAGTGCGTAATAGCTCACTAGTCGAGTGACCCTGCGCCGAAAATGTACCGGGGCTAAAACAATTTACCGAAGCTGTGGATACCTTTATAGGTATGGTAGGAGAGCGTTCTATGTGTGATGAAGGTATACCGTGAGGAGTGCTGGAACGCATAGAAGTGAGAATGCCGGTATGAGTAGCGAAAGACAGGTGAGAATCCTGTCCACCGTAAGACTAAGGTTTCCAGGGGAAGGCTCGTCCGCCCTGGGTTAGTCGGGACCTAAGGAGAGACCGAAAGGTGTATCCGATGGACAACAGGTTGATATTCCTGTACTAGAGTATGTAGTGATGGAGGGACGCAGTAGGCTAACTAAAGCAGACGATTGGAAGTGTCTGTCTAAGCAGTGAGGTGTGAATTGAGTTAAATGCTTAGTTCTATAACATTGAGCTGTGATGGGGAGCGAAGTTTAGTAGCGAAGTTAGTGACGTCACACTGCCAAGAAAAGCTTCTAGCGTTTAAACATACTCTACCCGTACCGCAAACCGACACAGGTAGTCGAGGCGAGTAGCCTCAGGTGAGCGAGAGAACTCTCGTTAAGGAACTCGGCAAAATGACCCCGTAACTTCGGGAGAAGGGGTGCTGACTTTAAGTCAGCCGCAGTGAATAGGCCCAAGCAACTGTTTATCAAAAACACAGCTCTCTGCTAAATCGTAAGATGATGTATAGGGGGTGACGCCTGCCCGGTGCTGGAAGGTTAAGAGGAGTGCTTAGCGTAAGCGAAGGTATGAATTGAAGCCCCAGTAAACGGCGGCCGTAACTATAACGGTCCTAAGGTAGCGAAATTCCTTGTCGGGTAAGTTCCGACCCGCACGAAAGGCGTAATGATTTGGGCACTGTCTCAACGAGAGACTCGGTGAAATTTTAGTACCTGTGAAGATGCAGGTTACCCGCGACAGGACGGAAAGACCCCATGGAGCTTTACTGCAGTTTGATATTGAGTGTCTGTACCACATGTACAGGATAGGTAGGAGTCTATGAGATCGGGACGCCAGTTTCGAAGGAGACGTTGTTGGGATACTACCCTTGTGTTATGGCCACTCTAACCCAGATAGGTGATCCCTATCGGAGACAGTGTCTGACGGGCAGTTTGACTGGGGCGGTCGCCTCCTAAAAGGTAACGGAGGCGCCCAAAGGTTCCCTCAGAATGGTTGGAAATCATTCGCAGAGTGTAAAGGTATAAGGGAGCTTGACTGCGAGAGCTACAACTCGAGCAGGGACGAAAGTCGGGCTTAGTGATCCGGTGGTTCCGTATGGAAGGGCCATCGCTCAACGGATAAAAGCTACCCTGGGGATAACAGGCTTATCTCCCCCAAGAGTTCACATCGACGGGGAGGTTTGGCACCTCGATGTCGGCTCGTCGCATCCTGGGGCTGTAGTCGGTCCCAAGGGTTGGGCTGTTCGCCCATTAAAGCGGCACGCGAGCTGGGTTCAGAACGTCGTGAGACAGTTCGGTCCCTATCCGTCGCGGGCGTAGGAAATTTGAGAGGATCTGCTCCTAGTACGAGAGGACCAGAGTGGACTTACCGCTGGTGTACCAGTTGTCTTGCCAAAGGCATCGCTGGGTAGCTATGTAGGGAAGGGATAAACGCTGAAAGCATCTAAGTGTGAAACCCACCTCAAGATGAGATTTCCCATGATTTTATATCAGTAAGAGCCCTGAGAGATGATCAGGTAGATAGGTTAGAAGTGGAAGTGTGGCGACACATGTAGCGGACTAATACTAATAGCTCGAGGACTTATCCAAAGTAACTGAGAATACGAAAGCGAATGGTTTTCTTGGTTTGAATAGATATTCAATTTTGAGTAGGTATTACTCAGAGTTAAGTGACGATAGCCTAGGAGATACACCTGTACCCATGCCGAACACAGAAGTTAAGCCCTAGAACGCCGGAAGTAGTTGGGGGTTGCCCCCTGTGAGATATGGAAGTCGCTTAGCT
>NZ_CAMPPZ010000028.1:0-1890 GCF_946902925.1 Streptococcus sp. Marseille-Q6488
ATCGGGATTTGCTTTTAAGAGATGAATTTTTGGTGTGAATGCTTGACATTATTTTGATTGACCATGGCATAGGCCAGGGTTGTGTCAATCTTGCTATGACCTAGCAGTTTTTGGACTTGTTCGATAGGCATACCTTTATCAATTGCCTTAGTCGCTAAAGTTCTTCTGAACTTATGTGGGTGAACCTTTTGTATACCGAGTTTGTCTCCTAACTTTCTTAAGCGAATCTCTACACCAGCAATTCCAAGCCTCTGGACTTTTCCAACTAACGTTACAAAAAGAGCAGGGTGACTATCTTTTCTGTCGTTAAGATAGTTTCTTAAATGAATTTTCGTCCGAGCGTCAAAATATACTGGTCTCTCCTTCTTTCCTTTACCAAAGACAACACACTCTCTGTTTTCAAAATCAATATCTGAACGATTCAACTGTACAAGCTCCCCTACACGCATACCTGTCGATGCTAGTAGGTCTATTATTGCCAAATCTCTCAAATTTTCACAGTTATCGCGCATAATTTCCAAATGTTCATCAGTATAAGTTTCCTTCACATTTTGCTCAGTCTTAATTTTCTTTATCCGTCGAATGGGATTTTTAATGATATATTCCTCTTGCTCAAGCCAAGCAAAAAAAGAAGACAATATACGCCTAATATTGTCTAAATTCGCCTTACTACAATCCTTTTCAGACTGGTAATTTGCTAAATAACTCCTTAAATCATCTGTTGTGAGTTGTGTCACAGACTCCTTAATAGCATTAAACAAGTTTTCAATCGTCCTCTGGTAATAACGAATTGTTTTTGAGCTACAGCCCTCTACCTGTTTGGCGGTGATAAAGAGTTGCAACAGGTTATTATTCGAATACTTCTGCTGCTTTTTTCCGTCTACTAGATGATGTTCTAAACTCTCTCTCAATGCTAGTAATTGTTCATTATTTAAAAGAGGTAACATTTCTTGCATGATAATTGTAACTTTTGATTCCATAATTTTTCACTTTCTTATTCATCAATAAAAAGAGACAATATCAGTTTCTGCATTACAGAATTCTAATATTGTCTGTTCATTTATTTTCTTGTGCCCATTCAAATCCAGCATACTAGGTTACTTTCTGACCTTTTCTCTAACAGAATGTTCAGAAACCCATTTGGAGTAGCTTATCATTTTTTCATCAGTTAAAGCTTCTACTGCGATGGTTACACACATTTTTACTGCTTCTTCTACCGTTACAGAAAAACGATAGCCATTTAATTGTAAAAATTTGACCAAAACGAAGAAAGAAGTTCTTTTATTAGCATTAGCAAAAACATGCTTCTTTATCAATTGGACAAATAGTATCGTTGCTTTATCAAAAATTGTTGGATAAAGAGGCTTCCCAAAGACAAATTGTTCTGGTAAGTTCACAATCATATTTAAGGCAGAAGGACTAACTGTTTGAATTTTCTCATTTGGAGAATACCGTTGAATTGCTAAAGCATTTATTTTTTCAATTTGCTTTTCTGTCAGATAGATTGTCATTTTTCCACCAAAGCTTTGAAAACATCGTCGTATTCGTCAAATATTTTATCTAAATTTAAGTCAAAGGCATCATCAGATACATAAGAAACCTGCTGCCCCAATTCTTCAGGAGTAAAGATAATCTCACCACTTGGTAACAATTTCGCTTCGTATTTAACACCACTTGGAATATTAAATTCACTTGGAATCGTAATGGTGATTGAATTTCCTTGTTTTCTTGTTTTTACTACCATCTGATTTCCTCCTTTGAAGTATTATAACAAATCATTACCGTAATTACAATGGCAGAATATCAGCCAAAATACTCCTGCATCAGAGATTTCTTCAAAGTTTCAAGTTCTTCCAGAAATTTTTGGATTGCCAATTGTGATTTGTCGAC
>NZ_CAMPPZ010000029.1:0-1531 GCF_946902925.1 Streptococcus sp. Marseille-Q6488
GGTAAATTCCCAAACTAACTTCCACTGCTAATCCAAGTGGAAGTTAGTCTGATAAAAATCGTAAAAACCAGTGGAAATCCGTGTCAGGGTAAGTTCTACTGGTTTTAAACATGCTTGATTTCATCGCTTTTGTAGCCGAAATGAATTGAAAAAAAGAGCGCACAAAATCCCCTCATCTGAAAGCGTTTCAGATTAAGTTCCGCTATGGTGGAAGTTAGTGTGAGACGTTTGAATGCGGTTAAAGGTTAGTTTTTAGAACTTATGTTGGAGTAATTTAGACGACTGACAGACGTCTTCTGCAGGTATTTTAGAAATGCCGAGAAGCTTAGGAATCTCTTCTCCATAGGTAAATGCAAAGAGTTCATAGGCTGACTTTCCATTCAAAGTAGCACGTTTGACACTGTTGACATGCGAACAGACGAGATTGATGTCCTCTTGAGTTAAATTGTCAAAAGAAGTTCCTTTAGGTAGAATGTCGCGAATCAGCGTATGATTTTTCTCAATTCTCCCTTTCTGGTCAGAGCGATTAGGGTCACAAAAGAAGAGTTTACTCTCCCCTCGCACATCCATTTCGATATCATCGACCCTGGCAAACTCTCCACCATTATCTGTCAGGACGACAGGGAAGAGTTGGAAGAAATCTTTGTCCGCTTGGTGAAGAGTGTTCTTGATGTCATAGAGATGTTTGGTAACCTCAAGGGCAGTTTTATTATCCAGAAGTCTAGCGAAGATAAAGTTACAGAAAGATAGATTGAAGGTGAGTAGGACTTTACCTCCCATTCTCCCCATAACTGTGTCCATTTCCAGCCAAGAGTCTAGTTGATTCAGTGCTAAATAGTTTTGGAAATCCTCATAGGAACGGCCTTTTTTAGCTTCTTTAGGGATGGAAGGTAGCTTACTTTTCCGTCTTTCTTTGAATTTAACGGCTCTGGCTAGGTCAATAGGAGCGATAGATAGGTATCCTTTTCGGATGTGTCGATAGACGGTTGAGGAGCTGACATCAAGGTTATGAGTTTTGAGGATATGATAGATGTGTTGTCCCTTTTTAACACCATCAGAAATGACTTTGTCCATGTCCCAGAAGGTCTTGGAATTGAGAGGAGTTCCTTCACGAGATTCGACAAGAGTTTGTTCGTACTGCTTTTGAGCTTGTTTAGCGAGGTATAAAATCTTCTTATAGCCACAATTCTGTCTTCTTTTAGGGCATCCATTACAGACAAAGGGAGCCTTATCGAGTAGAGGGCAAGGAAGGTTATCGCATGTAGACTCTCGGACTTGTCTGTTTCGTTTGACTTCTTTGGAAACGGTTGTTGGATCTTTTAGAATGGACTGTCCAATAGCTTTGAAGGTTTCACCGCTCTCTAAGCCCAGTTGGATATCATTACGGTCTGAAAGGGTAAGATGTTTATGTTTTGTCATAGTAGACCTCGTTTCTAACTCAAACGTCTCACACTTAATTCCACCATAAAAATCCGTTTTAGACTAATTTCCACTTTGGTCAGGCAAGTGGAAGTTACTTTGAGAAGTTAGC